>NZ_JBFUFO010000030.1:0-82580 GCF_056403395.1 Variovorax sp. P2_H12
CTGCCGAAGGACAAGGAAATGGTCATGCCCGGCGACAACGTGTCGATCACGGTCAAGCTGATCAACCCGATCGCGATGGAAGAAGGCCTGCGCTTCGCCATCCGTGAAGGCGGCCGCACCGTGGGCTCGGGCGTCGTGGCGAAGATCCTAGACATCTGATCACGGATTCCACAGGGGTATAGCTCAATTGGCAGAGCGTCGGTCTCCAAAACCGAAGGTTGTAGGTTCGATTCCTACTGCCCCTGCCACTTAGGTGGCTCCGCAAAGCAAGCCCGCCATAGCCCGGCGGGAAGGCAAAAAAAGCCCGTCATAGCCTGACGGGCTTCGGCGTCTCAGACGACGCATTGAATTTGAAGGCCGCAAGGCCGTAGGAACACAGCCCAAGATGGCCACTTCTCAAATCGAAACCGTCAGTACCAACGCGGACAAGGCCAAGCTGGCCGCGGCCGTCGTGCTGGCGGTGGGCGCCATCGTGGCGTTCTATCTGCTCTCGCGCCAGGGCGCGGTGGTGCAGTGGGTCGCTTTGCTGGTCGGTCTCGCGGCTGCCGTGGGTGCGTTTGGAAGCTCCGAGAGCGGCCGCCAGCTGTGGGCCTTCGGCCGCGATTCGTGGCGCGAGGTCAAGAAGGTTGTCTGGCCGACGCGCAAGGAAACGATCCAGATGACGGCTTACGTGTTCGCCTTCGTGGCGATCATGTCCATCTTCCTTTGGCTCACCGACAAGACGCTCGAATGGGTGTTTTTCGACCTCATTCTGGGCTGGAGAAAATAATGACTGACGAAGCCGTCGAAGCAGAAGCCACGCCGGAAATCAATCCGCTGCTGGCCCCCGCGAGCAACCCGGACCTGCGTTGGTACGTGGTGCATGCGTATTCCGGCATGGAAAAGGCCGTCGAGCGCAACATTCTCGAGCGCATCAACCGTGCCGGCATGCAAGGCAAGTTCGGCCGCATCCTGGTGCCGACCGAAGAAGTGGTCGAGATCAAGAACGGCCAGAAGCGCACCACCGAGCGTCGTTTCTTCCCGGGCTATGTCCTGGTCGAGATGATCATGGACGACGAGAGCTGGCACCTGGTGAAGCACACCAACAAGGTCACGGGCTTCGTCGGCGGCGCCAAGAACCGTCCGGCCCCGATTTCCCAGAAGGAAGTCGAGGACATCGTGAACCAGATGCAGCAGGGCACCGAGAAGCCGCGCCACAAGGTCGAGTTCATTGTCGGCGAGTTCGTGCGCGTCAAGGAAGGCCCGTTCACCGACTTCAACGGCACGGTCGAGGAAGTCAACTACGAGAAGAGCAAGGTGCGCGTGTCGGTCATGATCTTCGGCCGCGCGACGCCTGTGGAACTCGAATTCAGTCAAGTCGAAAAAACCTAGACAGACGATAACAAGGCCAGGTGCCCTGGCCTTGAACTTTTGTGGTTTGCGCCCCTCCGACTCGGCGTGAACACTGGTTGGAAAGAGTCGTTTAACCCCGGGGAGCTGCGGCTGAAAAAGCCAAGGCGTCATCACCCGCAAGGAGTAAAGCATGGCGAAAAAAATCGTCGGCTTCATCAAGCTGCAAGTCCCAGCTGGTAAAGCCAATCCCTCACCGCCGATCGGTCCCGCGCTGGGCCAGCGCGGTTTGAACATCATGGAATTCTGCAAGGCGTTCAACGCGCAGACCCAAGGCGTCGAGCCGGGCCTGCCGCTGCCGGTGGTCATCACCGCGTTCGCCGACAAGAGCTTCACCTTCATCATCAAGACGCCGCCGGCGATCACCTTGATCAAGAAGGCGATCAAGCTCGAGAAGGGTTCCGCACGTCCGCACACGGACAAGGTCGGCAAGATCACTCGCGCACAGCTCGAGGAAATCGCCAAGGCCAAGATGAAGGACCTGACCGCTGCCGATCTGGACGCCGCGGTTCGCACCATCGCCGGCTCGGCCCGCTCGATGGGCGTGAATGTGGAGGGCGTGTAAATGGCCAAGATCACCAAGAAGCAAAAAGCCCTCGTGGGCAAGGTCGACAGCAACAAGCTGTACGCACTGGCCGATGCCATCGGTCTCGTGAAGGAAGCCGCCACCGCCAAGTTCGATGAGTCCATCGACGTCGCGGTGCAGCTCGGCATCGACGCGAAGAAGTCGGACCAGGTCGTGCGTGGCGCCGTCGTGCTGCCCAACGGCACCGGCAAGACCAAGCGCGTGGCCGTGTTCGCCCAGGGCGCCAAGGCCGAAGAAGCCAAGGCCGCCGGCGCCGACATCGTCGGCATGGACGACCTGGCAGCGATGGTGAAGGCTGGCGACATGCCCTTCGACGTCGTGATCGCCGCTCCGGACGCGATGCGCGTGGTCGGTACGCTGGGCCAGATCCTCGGCCCCCGCGGCCTGATGCCGAACCCGAAGGTCGGCACCGTGACGCCCGACGTCGCGACCGCCGTCAAGAACGCCAAGGCTGGCCAGGTCCAGTTCCGCGTCGACAAGGCCGGCATCGTGCACGGCACGATCGGCCGCCGTTCGTTCGACACCGACAAGCTGCAGGGCAACCTCGCCGCGCTGATCGAAGCCCTGGTCAAGGCCAAGCCGGCGACCAGCAAGGGCGTGTACCTGCGCAAGGTCGCCGTGTCGTCGACGATGGGTCTGGGTGTCCGCGTGGACACGCAAACCATCGCCGCGAGCTGAGAGCGTTGATGAGATTTGCCTCGCCCGTCAAACGGTGAGGCGGATGTGGTGGGTCGTGGCAGCTTCGGTTGCCGCGAGCCATCCAAGACCGCTGGTGTGCAGGTTGCCTGCACTTAATCGCCCGACCTTCGTCGAGCAGCCAGCGCAGATGGCGACCCCACTGCAAGGAATTTGAATTTTTGTTCCGAAACAGTTGGTCGCTGCATGAAGCGCGATCCGAAGCTTTCGCCGAGGATCGCATTGAAAAGGAGTAGACCTTGAGTCTGAATCGCAGTGAGAAAGAAGCGGTCATCAGTGATGTGACCAGCCTCGCCGCAAAAGCTCAAACGCTCGTGATGGCGGAATACCGTGGCATCACGGTGGCCGACATGACCAAACTGCGCAACGAAGCGCGCAGCAAGGGTGTGACTCTCAGCGTGTTCAAGAACACGCTGGCACGCCGTGCTGTCGCTGGTAGCGCGTTTGAGATCGTCGGCGACCAGATGACCGGTCCGCTGATCTACGGCTTCTCCGAAGACGCTGTGGCTGCCGCGAAAGTGGTGGCCGATTTCGCGAAGACCAACGACAAGTTGGTCATTCGCGGCGGCGCATTCGGTGGCAAGGCCCTGGACGTCGACGGCGTGAAGCAACTGGCCAACATCCCTTCGAAGGAAGTGCTGCTGGCGCAATTGCTGGGCTTGATGCAATCCCCGATCTCTCGTACCGCCCGCGTGCTCGCGGCGCTGGCCGAGAAGCGTGGTGGTGGCGAAGCACAGGCGGAAGCTCCCGCCGCAGAAGAAGTCGCCGCTTGAGCGCGCGACTTTTGACCCAACTTATTTAGGAAACAAAAATGGCATTCGATAAAGACGCATTTCTGACCGCGCTCGACAGCATGACGGTCCTGGAACTCAACGACCTGGTCAAGGCCATCGAAGAGAAGTTCGGCGTGAGCGCCGCCGCCATGTCGGCTCCCGCAGCCGGCGGTGGCGCCGCTGCAGCAGTGGTCGAAGAGCAGACCGAATTCAACGTCATGCTGATGGATGCTGGCGCGAACAAGGTGTCGGCGATCAAGGCCGTGCGCGAAATCACCGGCCTGGGCCTCAAGGAAGCCAAGGACCTGGTGGAAGCCGCTCCCAAGGCCGTCAAGGAAGGCCTGTCGAAGGCTGACGCTGAAGCCGCCAAGAAGAAGCTGGAAGATGCCGGCGCCAAGGTGGAACTGAAGTAATTCAGTTTCCCTGAAGGGCTGGAGGCGCCGAAAGGCCCTCCAGCCTTTGCCGCTTTCAGAGCGCACCCAAAAGCCGGCTTGTTGCCCCGAAAACAAGACGATTTTTGAGTGTCTTCTGACCCCGACTGCAGAAGACCCCCTTGGTTCGGGCGATGTGCAACGCATCGCCGTCCGCCAGGGCTGGTAGTGGCCAGCCGCCAAGGAGAGTGGTGCTCAGGCACCTCACAACGTCGCTGAAGATCTCAAGCTCCGGAGCTCTCATGGCCCAAACGTCCACGTACAGTTACACCGAACGCAAGCGTATCCGAAAGAATTTCGGCAACCGCGACAGCGTCGTCGAAATCCCCTACCTGCTGCAGATGCAGAAAGACGCGTACACCGCGTTCCTGCAAGCCGGCATCGCGCCCCAGAAACGCACTGTGGAAGGTCTGCAGGCCGCGTTCGACGCTGCGTTCCCGATCGTCTCGCACAACGGTTTCGTCGAGATGAAGTTCCTCGAGTACAACCTCGCGAAACCCGCCTTCGACGTCCGCGAATGCCAGACCCGTGGTCTCACCTTCGCCTCGGCCGTGCGCGCCAAGGTCCAGCTGATCATCTATGACCGCGAGTCGTCGACCTCGCAGTCGAAGGTGGTCAAGGAAGTCAAGGAGCAAGAGGTCTACATGGGCGAAGTTCCGCTCATGACCGACAAGGGCTCGTTCATCATCAACGGCACCGAGCGCGTGATCGTGTCGCAGCTGCACCGTTCGCCGGGCGTGTTCTTCGAGCACGACAAGGGCAAGACCCACAGCTCGGGCAAGCTGCTGTTCTCGGCCCGCGTGATTCCCTACCGCGGCTCGTGGCTCGACTTCGAGTTCGACCCGAAGGACATGCTGTACTTCCGCGTCGACCGCCGCCGCAAGATGCCGGTCACGATCCTGCTCAAGGCCATCGGCCTGAACCCGGAATCGATCCTGGCGAACTTCTTCGTCAACGACAACTTCCGCCTGATGGACAGCGGCGCGCAGATGGAGTTCGTCTCCGAGCGCCTGCGCGGCGAAGTCGCCCGCTTCGACATCACCGACAAGGCCGGCAAGGTCGTGGTCGCCAAGGACAAGCGCGTCACCGCGCGCCACACGCGCGAGCTCGAGCAGTCGGAAACGACGCACATCAGCGTGCCGGAAGACTTCCTGGTCGGCCGCGTCGTGGCCCGCAACATCGTTGACCCCGACACCGGTGAAATCCTGGCCAAGGCCAACGACGAACTGACCGAAGCGTTGCTGAAGAAGCTGCGCACGGCCGGCGTGCAGGACGTGCAGGCGATCTACACCAACGAACTCGACCAGGGCGCCTACATCTCGCAGACCCTGCGCATCGACGAGACGGTGGACGAATTCGCCGCCCGCGTCGCCATTTACCGCATGATGCGCCCCGGCGAACCGCCGACGGAAGACGCGGTGCAGGCCCTGTTCCAGCGCCTGTTCTACAACCCGGACACGTACGACCTGTCGCGCGTCGGCCGCATGAAGTTCAACGCCAAGGTCGGCCGCGACGAGTCGACCGGCCCGATGGTGCTGACCAACGAGGACATCCTGGCCGTGGTCAAGATCCTCGTCGACCTGCGCAATGGCCGCGGCGAAGTCGATGACATCGACCACCTGGGCAACCGCCGCGTGCGTTGCGTCGGCGAACTGGCCGAGAACCAGTACCGCACCGGCCTGGCACGTATCGAGAAGGCCGTGAAGGAGCGTCTGGGTCAAGCGGAACAAGAGCCGCTGATGCCGCACGACCTGATCAACAGCAAGCCGATCTCGGCCGCGCTGAAGGAATTCTTCGGCGCCTCGCAGCTGTCGCAGTTCATGGACCAGACCAACCCGCTGTCCGAGATCACGCACAAGCGTCGCGTCTCGGCCCTGGGCCCGGGCGGTCTGACCCGCGAACGCGCCGGCTTCGAAGTGCGCGACGTGCACGTCACCCACTACGGCCGCGTGTGCCCGATCGAAACTCCTGAAGGCCCGAACATCGGCCTGATCAACTCGCTGGCCCTGTACGCCCGCCTGAACGAATACGGCTTCATCGAGACGCCGTACCGCCGCGTGGTCGACAGCAAGGTCACGATGGACATCGACTACCTGTCGGCCATCGAGGAAGGCAAGTACGTCATCGCCCAGGCCAATGCGGCCCTGGACAAGGACGGCCGCCTGACCGGCGACCTGGTGTCGGCGCGCGAAACCGGCGAATCGATCCTGGTCGGCGCCGAGCGCGTGCAGTACATGGACGTGTCGCCGGCGCAGATCGTGTCGGTGGCGGCCTCGCTCGTGCCCTTCCTGGAGCACGACGATGCGAACCGCGCATTGATGGGCGCCAACATGCAGCGCCAGGCCGTGCCTGTGCTGCGCCCGGAAAAGCCGTTCGTCGGTACCGGCATCGAGCGCGTCTCCGCGGTCGACTCGGGCACCGTGGTCACGGCCACCCGCGGCGGTATCGTCGACTACGTCGATGCGACCCGCATCGTGGTCCGCGTCAACGATGCCGAAGCCACCGCCGGTGAAGTCGGCGTCGACATCTACAACCTGATCAAGTACCAGCGTTCGAACCAGAACACGAACATCCACCAGCGTCCGATCGTCAAGCGCGGCGACAAGATCGCCAAGGGCGACGTGGTCGCCGACGGCGCGTCGACCGACCTGGGCGAGCTCGCGCTCGGCCAGAACATGCTGATCGCGTTCATGCCCTGGAACGGCTACAACTTCGAAGACTCGATCCTGATCAGCGAACGCGTGGTGGCCGAAGACCGCTACACCTCGATCCACATCGAGGAACTGGTGGTGATGGCCCGCGACACCAAGCTCGGTGCCGAGGAAATCACGCGCGACATCCCGAACCTGGCCGAGCAGCAGCTCAACCGCCTGGACGAATCCGGGATCATCTACGTCGGCGCCGAAGTGCAGCCGGGCGACACGCTGGTGGGCAAGGTCACGCCGAAGGGCGAGACCACGCTGACGCCGGAAGAGAAGCTGCTGCGCGCGATCTTCGGCGAGAAGGCTTCCGACGTGAAGGACACCTCGCTGCGCGTCGACCAGGGCTCGCAAGGCACCGTGATCGACGTCCAGGTGTTCACCCGCGAAGGCATCACGCGCGACAAGCGCGCCCAGCAGATCATCGACGACGAGCTCAAGCGCTTCCGCCTCGACCTGAACGACCAGCTTCGCATCGTCGAAGCCGACGCCTTCGACCGGATCGAGAAGCTGCTGACCGGCCGTGTCGCCAACGGCGGCCCGAACAAGCTGGCCAAGGGCACCAAGCTCGACAAGGCTTATCTGACGTCGATCGAGAAGTTCCACTGGTTCGACATCCGCCCGGCGGAAGACGAAGTGGCGACCCAGCTCGAGTCGATCAAGAACTCGCTCGAGCAGACCCGCCACAGCTTCGACCTCGCGTTCGAAGAGAAGCGCAAGAAGCTCACGCAGGGCGACGAGCTGCCCGCGGGCGTGCTCAAGATGGTCAAGGTCTACCTGGCCGTCAAGCGCCGCCTGCAACCCGGCGACAAGATGGCCGGCCGCCACGGCAACAAGGGTGTGGTGTCGAAGATCGTTCCGGTCGAGGACATGCCCCACATGGCCGACGGCACGCCGTGCGACATCTGCCTGAACCCGCTGGGCGTGCCCTCGCGGATGAACGTCGGGCAGGTGCTCGAAGTGCATCTGGGCTGGGCCGGCAAGGGCATCGGCCAGCGCATCGGCGACATGCTGCAGGCCGAGGCCAAGGTGGCCGAGCTGCGCAAGTTCTTGGACGAGATGTACAACGGCTCGGGCCGCAAGGAAGACCTGAGCAAGCTCAGCGATTCCGACGTGCTCGAGATGGCGGCCAACCTGTCGAGCGGCGTGACCTTCGCGACGCCGGTGTTCGACGGTGCCTCGGAAGAGGAAATCCGCGGCATGCTGAAGCTTGCCTATCCGGACGAGATCGCCAAGCTCAAGGGCCTGACCGAGACACGCACCCAGGCCTACCTGTACGACGGCCGCACCGGCGACCAGTTCGAACGTCCGACCACCGTCGGCTACATGCACTTCTTGAAGCTGCACCACCTGGTGGACGACAAGATGCACGCCCGCTCGACCGGCCCGTACTCGCTGGTCACGCAGCAACCGCTGGGCGGCAAGGCGCAGTTCGGCGGCCAGCGCTTCGGTGAAATGGAAGTGTGGGCGCTGGAGGCCTACGGCGCCGCCTACGTGCTGCAGGAAATGCTGACGGTGAAGTCCGACGACGTGCAGGGCCGTACCAAGGTCTACGAGAGCATCGTCAAGGGCGAACACTCGATCGAAGCCGGGATGCCGGAATCGTTCAATGTGCTGGTCAAGGAAATCCGTTCCCTTGGCTTGGATATTGAACTGGAACGCTCATAAGCAAACAAGGAAAGAGTCACATGAAGTCATTACTCGACCTGTTCAAGCAATTCACGCCGGACGAGCATTTCGATGCCATCCGCATCGGCATGGCCTCGCCCGAGAAGATCCGCTCGTGGTCCTTCGGCGAAGTGAAGAAGCCCGAGACCATCAACTACCGGACCTTCAAGCCCGAGCGCGACGGTCTCTTCTGCGCCAAGATCTTCGGCCCGATCAAGGACTACGAGTGCCTGTGCGGCAAGTACAAGCGCCTCAAGCACCGCGGCGTGATCTGCGAGAAGTGCGGCGTTGAAGTCACGCAGACCAAGGTGCGTCGCGAGCGCATGGGTCACATCGACCTGGCCGCGCCCTGCGCCCACATCTGGTTCCTGAAGTCGCTGCCGTCGCGCCTGGGCCTGGTGCTCGACATGACGCTGCGCGACATCGAACGCGTGCTGTACTTCGAAGCCTACGTGATCACCGACCCCGGCATGACCCCGCTGAAGAAGTTCGGCATCATGTCCGAGGACGACTATGACGCGAAGCGCAAGGAATACGGCGACGAGTTCATCGCCAAGATGGGCGCCGAAGGCATCAAGGACCTGCTGGAAGGCATCGAGCTCGACAGCGAGATCGAGCGTCTGCGCGGCGACCTGACCGGCTCCGAAGTCAAGGTCAAGAAGAACTCCAAGCGCCTCAAGGTGCTGGAAGCCTTCCGCAAGTCGGGCATCAAGCCCAACTGGATGGTGCTCGAAGTGCTGCCCGTGCTGCCGCCGGACCTGCGTCCGCTGGTGCCGCTGGACGGCGGCCGCTTCGCGACCTCCGACCTGAACGACCTCTATCGTCGCGTCATCAACCGCAACAGCCGCCTGCGCCGCCTGCTCGAACTGAAGGCGCCGGAAATCATCGCGCGCAACGAGAAGCGGATGCTCCAGGAAGCGGTCGACTCGCTGCTGGACAACGGCCGTCGCGGCAAGGCCATGACGGGCGCCAACAAGCGCGCACTGAAGTCGCTGGCCGACATGATCAAGGGCAAGAGCGGTCGCTTCCGCCAGAACTTGCTGGGCAAGCGCGTCGACTACTCGGGCCGTTCGGTCATCGTGGTGGGCCCGACGCTCAAGCTGCACCAGTGCGGCCTGCCGAAGCTGATGGCGCTCGAGCTGTTCAAGCCCTTCATCTTCTCGCGCCTCGAAGCCATGGGCATCGCGACCACCATCAAGGCGGCCAAGAAGGAAGTGGAATCGGGCACGCCGGTGGTCTGGGACATCCTTGAAGAAGTGATCAAGGAACACCCGGTGATGCTGAACCGCGCACCGACGCTGCACCGCCTGGGCATCCAGGCCTTCGAGCCGATCCTGATCGAAGGCAAGGCGATCCAGCTGCACCCGCTGGTCTGCGCGGCTTTCAACGCCGACTTCGACGGCGACCAGATGGCCGTCCACGTGCCGCTGTCGGTGGAAGCGCAGATGGAAGCCCGCACGCTGATGCTGGCCTCCAACAACGTGCTGTTCCCGGCGTCCGGCGAACCGTCGATCGTCCCTTCGCAGGACGTGGTGCTGGGTCTGTACTACACGACCCGCGACCGCATCAACGCCAAGGGCGAGGGCCTGGTCTTCTCCGACATCGGTGAAGTCCAGCGCGCGCTCGACGCCAACGTGGTCGAGCTCACCGCCAAGGTCGCGGTCCGCATCACCGAGTACACCAAGGACAAGGAAAGCGGCGCGTTCGTGCCGTCGACCTCGCTGGTGGACACGACCGTGGGCCGTGCGCTGCTGTCCGAGATCCTGCCGAAGGGCCTGCCGTTCTCGAACATCAACAAGGCGCTGAAGAAGAAGGAGATTTCCAAGCTCATCAACGTCTCGTTCCGCAAGTGCGGCCTGAAAGAGACCGTCGTGTTCGCCGACAAGCTGTTGCAGAACGGCTTCCGCCTGGCGACCAAGGCCGGTATCTCGATCGCGATCGACGACATGCTGGTGCCGGCCGAGAAGCACGGCATCATCGACCGCTCGGCCAAGGAAGTGAAGGAGATCGAGCAGCAGTACGTCTCCGGTCTCGTGACCTCCGGCGAGCGCTACAACAAGGTGGTCGACATCTGGGGCAAGGCCGGCGACGAAGTGTCGAAGGTCATGATGGCCAAGCTGTCGAAGCAGACCGTCATCGACCGCCACGGCAAGGAAGTCGAGCAGGAGTCGTTCAACTCGATCTACATGATGGCCGACTCGGGCGCTCGCGGTTCCGCCGCGCAGATCCGCCAGGTGGCCGGCATGCGGGGCCTGATGGCCAAGCCCGACGGCTCGATCATCGAGACGCCCATCACGGCGAACTTCCGCGAAGGCCTGAATGTGCTGGAGTACTTCATCTCCACCCACGGTGCCCGTAAGGGTCTGGCCGACACGGCGCTGAAGACCGCGAACTCCGGCTACCTGACGCGCCGCCTGGTCGACGTGACGCAGGATCTGGTCGTGATCGAGCAGGATTGCGGCACCCACGACGGCGCATTGATGCGCGCCATCGTCGAAGGCGGTGAAGTGATCGAATCGCTGCGCGACCGTATCCTCGGCCGTACCGCTGCGGAAGACGTGCTGCACCCCGAAACGCGTGCCGTGCTGGTGAATGCCGGCGACATGCTCGACGAGGACGTCATCGACGCGATCGAGGCCGATGGCGTCGACGAAGTCAAGGTGCGCACGGCGCTGACCTGCGCGACCCGCTTCGGCATCTGCGCCAAGTGCTACGGCCGCGACCTCGGCCGCGGCGGCCTGGTCAACAACGGCGAAGCGGTCGGCGTGATCGCGGCGCAGTCGATCGGCGAGCCCGGCACGCAGCTGACGATGCGGACCTTCCACATCGGCGGCGCGGCCTCGCGTGCGGCGGTGGCCTCCAGCGTCGAAGCCAAGTCGAACGGTTCGATCGGCTTCAATGCCACGATGCGCTACGTGACCAACAGCAAGAGCGAGCTGGTCGTGATCTCGCGTTCGGGCGAGATCGTCATCCATGACGAGCACGGCCGCGAGCGCGAGCGCCACAAGGTGCCGTACGGCGCCATCCTGGCGGTCAAGGCCGACCAGCAGATCAAGTCCGGCCACGTGCTGGCCAACTGGGATCCGCTGACGCGCCCGATCATCACGGAATTCGCCGGTCAGACGAAGTTCGAGAACGTCGAGGAAGGCCTCACGGTCGCCAAGCAGGTGGACGAAGTCACCGGCCTGTCGACGCTGGTGGTGATCGATCCGAAGCGCCGCGGCGCTGCCAAGGTCGTGCGTCCGCAAGTGAAGCTGATCGACGCCTCGGGCGCCGAGGTCAAGATCCCCGGCACCGACCACTCGGTGACGATCGGCTTCCCGATCGGCGCGCTGGTGCAGGTGCGCGACGGCCAGGACGTGGGCCCCGGCGAAGTGCTGGCGCGGATTCCGGTCGAAGGCCAGAAGACCCGCGACATCACCGGCGGTCTGCCGCGCGTGGCCGAGCTGTTCGAGGCCCGTTCGCCGAAGGACAAGGGCATGCTGGCCGAAATGACCGGTACCGTGTCGTTCGGCAAGGAGACCAAGGGCAAGATCCGCCTGCAGATCACCGACCCCGAAGGCACCGTCTGGGAAGACCTCGTGCCGAAGGAAAAGAACATCTTGGTGCACGAAGGCCAGGTGGTGAACAAGGGCGAAAGCGTGGTCGACGGCCCGGCGGACCCGCAGGACATCCTGCGCCTGCTGGGTTCGGAAGAACTGGCGCGCTACATCGTGGACGAAGTGCAGGACGTGTACCGCTTGCAAGGCGTGAAGATCAACGACAAGCACATCGAGGTGATCGTTCGCCAGATGCTGCGCCGGGTCGTGGTCGAGAGCGTCGGCGACACCAACTACATCGCCGGTGAACAGGTCGAACGCAGCGAAATGCTCAACACCAACGACGCCCTGCGCGCCGCTGGCAAGATCCCCGCGACGTTCACCAACCTGCTGCTGGGTATCACGAAGGCATCGCTGTCGACCGACAGCTTCATCAGCGCCGCATCGTTCCAGGAAACGACGCGCGTGCTGACCGAAGCCGCGATCATGGGCAAGCGCGACGAGCTGCGCGGCCTGAAGGAAAACGTCATCGTCGGCCGCCTGATCCCCGCGGGCACCGGCATGGCGTACCACCAGGCACGCAAGGTCAAGGACGCGATGGACGAGGCCGAGCGCCGCGCGATCGCCGAGTCGGAAGCGGCCGAACTGGCCGGCTCCGACAGCGCCGCCGAGGAAGTGACCACCGCGGTCGACGCCAGCGAAGGCGCCGCGACCGAATAACTGGTTAGCATCTCCGGCCATGACCGGAACCCGAAGCCCCCTTTCCGCCCGCGGATCGGGGGCTTTTCCTTTTTCGCCCCTGCCATGAGCGGATTGCCCGATTCACTGCCGTTCTGGATCGGCGGCGCGCTGGCGCTGTTCTGGTTCGTCGGCGCCTACAACCGATTGGTGCGGCTGCGCTCCGCGGCCCTGCAGGCCTATGCGACGCTCGACGCCGCGCTGGTGCGGCAGCTCGAGTTCGTGCTGGCGCGGGCGGCCGAGGCCGAAGCAGCCGCGCCCGCCGCACCTGCCGCACCTGCCGGCCCACCGCCGTCCGGCGCCTCGCTGCAGGCCGCAGCCGGCCAGCTCGCGACCCTGCTGGCCGCCACTCGGCTGCGGGCGCTCGACCCGGCCGGCATTGCCGCATTGGGCACCGCCTTGCACGTGTTGCTGGCGGCGTGGCAGCGTTTGCACCCGGACGCGGTCGTCAGCTTCGACGCCGATGGCACGCTGTCGCGGCCGGTGCCGCTCCCCGGCAGGGTCGAGCCGCTGGCCGACAGCGTACCGATCGCCTGGCCCGAGCCCTCCGCCGCGGCGGAAATCGCCCGCAGCCAGTTCAATCTGGCGGTGGCGCAGTACAACGCGGCGATCGGACAGTTTCCCGCCCTGCTGGTGGCGTGGATCATGCAGCTCAGACCCGCAGCCCCGCTGCGTTGAACGTGGCGCAGGTGTCCGCCTGCGCTTCCCGCCCTTACCATCGACCTCAAGTTGCCAGATCTTCCAGACTCCATCCCCGGTTCGCCGCCCTTGTGGCGCCAGTTGCAGCTCACCGCTGCGTCGCTGGCGTCGATTCGCAGCGGCGTCTCGGGCGCCGTCGCCTTCGAGGCCGTCGAGCCGGCGCTGCGGCCCGGCGTGCAGGCGCTCGGCTTCCAGGTGCTGCGCTGGCTCGGCCGGGCCGAGGCGCTGCGCCGCCAGCTCGCCAAGCGCACGCCCCCGCCGGCGGCCGATGCGTTGCTGTGCACCGCGCTCGCGCTGGCCTGGGACGCCGAGCGCTCGCCTTATGAACCCTTCACGCTGGTCGACCAGGCGGTCGAGGCCGCCAAGCGCAACCCGGCCACCCGGGCCCAGGCCAGCTTCATCAATGCCTGCCTGCGGCGCTTCCTGCGCGAACGCGACGAACTGGTGGCGATCACGGAGCGCGAGCCGGTCGCGCAGTGGAACCATCCGCGCTGGTGGATCGAACGGCTCAGGCGCCAGCATCCGCGCGATTGGCAGCGTGTGCTGGCGGCCGACAACACGCAGGCGCCGATGACCCTGCGCGTCAATCTGCAGAAGACCGATGTCGCCGCTTTCCGGCAGGGGCTGGCGGCGGTGGACCTGATGGCCGTGCCGGTCGGCGCCAGTGGATTGCAGCTGGCGCGGGCTCGCCCGGTGGCCCAGATCCCGGGCTTCCTGGAGGGCGAATGCTCGGTGCAGGATGCGGCCGCGCAGATCGCCGCCCCGCTGCTGCTCTCCGGCCTCGACCTGCGCGGTGCCGCGCCGCTGCGGGTGCTCGACGCCTGCGCCGCGCCGGGCGGCAAGACGGCCCACCTGCTCGAAGTGGCGGGCGGCGCCGCGATCGAGGTCACGGCGCTGGAAGTCGACGCCGTGCGCAGCCGCCGCATCGACGACACGCTGTCCCGATTGGGCTTGAGTGCCAAAGTAGTCGTTGCCGATGCCTCGCGGCCCGCGGCCTGGTGGGACGGCCAGCCCTTCGACGCCATCCTGCTCGACGCGCCGTGCACGGCTTCGGGCATCGTCCGGCGCCATCCCGACGTGCGCTGGCTGCGCCGCGAGAGCGACATCGAACAGCTGGCGGTGCAGCAGGCGATGCTGCTGGCCGCCCTCTGGCCGCTGGTCCGGCCGGGCGGCCGCCTGCTCTATTGCACCTGCTCGGTGTTTTTGGAGGAGGGCGCGCACCAGATCGAGGCGTTCCTTGCACACAACACCGATGCCCGATTGCTGCCCTCGCCCGGGCATTTGCTACCCCAAAGCGGGGTCAATGCGCGCGGCGTCCCGGACAATGCCTTGGGTGATCACGACGGTTTCTTCTACGCGCTGCTCGAGAAGCTGCCACGCTGAAAGGCGCTGGCCGGCTCGGCTGGCCGCGCTCCTGGTGCTTGTCTGGGCTCTGTCGGTCTGGCTGGCGGGCCCGGCCCGGGCGGACTCGCGCAGCACGGCGGTCACCCAGTTGCGGCTCGAGCAGGCGGACGACGGCGTCTACCTCACGGCCCAGGTGCAATTCGACCTGCCGCCGGTGGTCGAGGAGGTGCTCGAGAAAGGCATCGCGATCTATTTCGTCGCCGAGGCCGAGCTGTACCGGGAACGTTGGTACTGGACCGATCTCAAAATGGCCCAGGCGGCGCGATACATGCGGCTGGCCTACCAGCCCCTGACCCGCCGATGGCGCCTCAACGTGTCTCCCGTGCCCATCACCAATTCAGGCTTCGGCGTCTCGCTGAACCAGAACTTCGACACCCTGGCCGATGCCCTCGAGGTCATCAGCCGGGTCGGGCGCATGCGCCTGGGCGACCTGGCCGAGATCGGTGACGATGCCACGCACCCGGTGGCCTTCCACTTCCGCCTCGACACCTCCCAGTTGCCGCGCCCGTTCCAGATCGGCGCGGTCGGCCAGTCCGACTGGAACATCTCGGCCGAGAAAAGCGTCCGGCTCCCGCTGGAGAAACTGAAGTGAGCACTGACCCGCGGGCCACCCCGCGGGCGTCGCCGGCGGCGCGACGTTCGCGCGCCGTGCGCTGGGCCATCGGCGTGGTGGCGGCGCTGGTCACGGCGATCGGCCTGGTGCTGATGTTCCTGCTGGCGCAGGCCACCAACAACCGCGCCTTCTACGAGCGCAACTACGCCCGCCTGTTCGGCATCAACGTGGTGGTGGCGGTGGCGCTCGTGCTCGTGATCGGATGGGTCGCATTCCGGCTGCTGCGGCGGCTGCGGCAAGGCAAGTTCGGCAGCCGGCTCCTGATCAACCTGGCGGCGATCTTCGCGCTGGTCGGCGTCGTGCCCGGCATGCTGGTGTACGTCGTTTCTTATCAATTCGTCGCCCGCTCGATCGAAAGCTGGTTCGACGTCAAGGTCGAGGGGGCGCTCGACGCCGGCCTGAACCTCGGCCGCGCCACGCTGGATTCGCTGTCCGACGACCTCGCGAGCAAGACGCGGACGGCCAGCGCGCAGCTGGCCAACGTGCCGGACACCCGCGCCGGGCTGGTGCTGGAGCGCATCCGCGACCAGTTGGGCGCGACCGACGTCATCCTCTGGACCGGCAGCGGCCAGCTGGTGGCCAGTGCGGGCGCGTCGCGCTTCGAGCTCAGCCCCGAGCGGCCGACGCAGCAGCAACTGCGGCAGGTGCGTGCCGACCGCGCCGTCGCCCACATCGAAGGCCTCGACGAGACGCCGGTGCCGGGCGCGCCGACGCCCGTGGCCAGCGTGCGGGCCCTGGCGCTGGTGCAGAGCCAGGGCTTCGAGTTCAACACCGAGCCGCGCTTCCTGCAGGTCACGCAGCCGCTGCCCCCGGCCGTGGTGAGCAACGCCCTGGCGGTGCAAGAGGCCAACCGCGAATACCAGGAGCGGGCGCTGGCGCGCGAAGGCCTGCGCCGCATGTACATCGGCACGCTGACGCTGACGCTGTTCCTGGCCGTGTTCGGCGCCGTGCTGCTGGCCGTGCTGTTCGGCACCCGGCTGGCACGGCCGCTGCTGGTGCTGGCCGACGGCGTGCGCCAGGTGGCAGGCGGCGACTTGCGGCCCACCGCCGTGCTGCAAGGCCGGGACGAACTCGGCGGCCTCACGCGCTCCTTCGCCACCATGACCCAGCAGTTGGCCGATGCGCGCGGCGCTGTCGAAAAGACCATGGGCGAGCTCGACGCCGCCCGCTCCAACCTGCAGACCATCCTGGACAACCTGACCTCGGGCGTGATCGTGCTCGACGCCCAGGGCTTCATCCTCTCGACCAATCCGGGCGCCACCCGGGTGCTGCGGGCGCCGCTGGCGGCCTTCGAAGGCCAGCAGCTGGCCGAGGTCCCGGGCCTGGCGGAATTCGCGCAGAACGTGCAGCAGCAGTTCGACGACTTCGAGGTCGAGCGTCTCCAGCACGGGCTCGACCACTGGCAGCACGCGTTCGAACTGCACGCGGGCGGCGACGCGATGGGGCAGGACGCGATCAACATCGTCGCGCGCGGCGCCGAACTGCCGGGCGCCGAGCGGCTGCTGGTGTTCGACGACATCTCCGAGATCGTCTCGGCCCAGCGTGCGCAAGCCTGGGGCGAGGTGGCGCGCCGGCTGGCGCACGAGATCAAGAATCCGCTGACGCCGATCCAGCTTTCAGCCGAGCGGCTCGAAATGAAGCTCTCGGGCAAGGTCGCGCCCCCCGAGCAGGCGATCCTCACCAAGTCGGTCAAGACCATCGTCGACCAGGTCGACGCCATGAAGCGCCTGGTGAACGAGTTCCGCGACTACGCGCGGCTGCCGGCGGCCGACCTCCGGCCGGTCGATCTGAACCTGCTGGTGACCGAGGTGATGCACCTCTATCCGCCCGAACACGCCGCCGTCGCGCTCAAGGCCGAACTCGACGAGCGCTGCCCGCCGATCCGCGCCGACGAACAGCAGATCCGGCAAGTCATTCACAACCTGTTGCAAAACGCCCAGGATGCGGCAGAGGCCAATGCCGGGCGCACCGGGCAGGGCGGCGAGGTCGTGATCCGCACCCGGTTGGGCGAATCGGGGCAGCGGGTGCGACTCACGGTGCAGGACAGCGGCCCGGGCTTCGCCGACAACATCCTCAAGCGGGCCTTCGAGCCCTATGTCACGACCAAGGCGAAGGGCACCGGACTGGGCCTGGCGGTGGTCAAGAAGATCGCCGACGAACACGGGGCCCGGATCGAACTTTCGAACCGCATCGTCGACGGGGCTGTGGCTGGCGCGCAAGTCTCGTTATCATTCGCGCTTGCAGCGAAGCCGCAGGGAGCGGTTGCTCACACCGAAGATTCGAAGTCATCCATCACCTGAGCGCTTGCCGGCGCGCGGCAAATGGACCGGCAAACGGACCGATCACTCAAAATACAAACGCGCACAACTCAAGCACACATGGCAAACATCCTCGTGGTCGACGACGAGCTGGGCATCCGGGACCTGCTCTTCGAAATTCTCAATGACGAAGGCCACAACGTGGAGCTCGCCGAGAACGCGGCCGAAGCGCGGGCGGCGCGACAGCGGGCCCGGCCCGACCTCGTCCTGCTCGACATCTGGATGCCCGACACCGACGGCGTGACGTTGCTCAAGGAATGGTCGACGGCCGGCCTCCTCAGCATGCCGGTGGTCATGATGAGCGGTCACGCGACGATCGACACGGCGGTCGATGCCACACGCATCGGTGCCTTCGCCTTCCTCGAGAAGCCCATCACATTGCAGAAGCTGCTGAAGGCGGTCGAGCAGGGGCTGGCGCGCGAAAGCGCGCGCCGTGCCGCCGCCAGCGTGGTGCCGCCGGCGAGCAGCTTCGCCGCCGTGGTGACCACCGTCGGCGACAGTGCCCTGGTGCCGGCACCGCCGCAGCTGCAGGCCGCGGACCTGGGCCCGCAGTCGACGCAAAGCTTTGACCTCGATCGCCCGCTGCGCGACGCGCGCGACGGCTTCGAGAAGGCGTACTTCGAATTTCACCTCGCGATGGAGAACGGCTCGATGACCCGCGTGGCCGAGAAGACCGGCCTCGAACGCACCCACCTCTATCGAAAACTCAAGCAACTCGGCGTCGATCTTTCACGAGGCCGCCGAAGCGCTGTATAATCGCGGGCTGCACACCAAGGCCCGGTAGCTCAGTTGGTAGAGCAGCGGATTGAAAATCCGCGTGTCGGTGGTTCGATTCCGCCCCAGGCCACCAAATTCCAAGCGCCCCAGCGCCCTTTTCGGGTTCTGGGGCGTTCCTACATCTGGCGACGGCTTCTACGGAATGCCCAAAGGCGCTCCTGGGGAGCGATCATCCGGCACCGCCTTCCAAGGCGTCACGCACCGAACAGCTGCTCGATCCGGACCGCTTGAGTGACAGCGTAAAGAGCGCCTCAGGAACCCTGCGGGAGCACCAAGTCCCGAATCCGTCGACTCAGCTCCCGCTTTCCCTTTGCATTGGCCCCCCGCCAAGCCTGCCGCGCGGCAGCGATGAAGCGCTCCTCCGCGGGATCCGGCGCATCGGCGACGAGGTCTTCCTTGTCGAGCCAGCCGGCATCGACATCGCAGTGCCGCTCGATCTGCCGAGCCAGGGTGTCGCCAATGGGCCGCGAACTCTTGATCTGGCTCCACATGCTGGGCGAGATCTCGAGCTTCTTCGCAAAGGCCTGGTCCAGCCCCTTGGCCGGCAGGCCGGCGGCGATCGCCTGTTCGAGAAAGCGCCGATGGAGCAGCAGCGCATTGCGGCGACGGATGACGGTGAGAGGGAGCACTGTTCAAAAACAACAACGAGACAGGAAAAGATTGTCGGGCCTGTTGACGCCTCAGTAAAGACTATTTACAGTCCACTTCCTTCGCGGCTTCGGCCGCATGAATTTCATCAACGCAAGCAGGAACCATCGTGAACGCAGCTCCGAGTCTCACCAGCATTCGACCCGCATCGGGCCGGACGTTCGTGCGCGTCTCGTCGTGCGGCGAACTCGGCAACCTGCCGTCGACGTTCGATCTGCGCCTAAGCCCCATGCACGCCACGCACGCCGACTTGTGGGCGCAAGCGCATGAGGATCAGGTGCCACCGGGTGGAGGGCGCGCGTAGGCGCGTACCTTCAAGCTCTCTTTTGCAGAGGCCCGGACACCGAAAGGTTCCGGGCCTTTTTGTTTTTCAACGAGCGGCATGCCGCCCACATCTCGCAGTGCCATGCATCGTCATCGCCTGCCTCTTGCAGTGATCGCGCTGCACAACACCATGGTCTCGACCCGGTGGACGTTCATTAAAAACTTGCTGCGAGGCGCGACCGAACACTGGATCGGATCGCCGCTTCGCATGATGCGGAACCCGGGCCTTGTGCCCGGTGTCCGCTCCATTTCGGGTGTGTCTTCACCACACCGCCAGGGATCAGCCGCGTGGACGGCCTGGCGGGATGTGCAGGGACGTGGACCATCCCTGTGCAGCGATGTCGACGGGGCAGCGCGCTCGACGCGTTGCTCATCGCGTGAGGGCACAACCGAAATGGATCATTCAAGCCCCGGTGACGGAACTGGCATACGTGTCCGCCTTAGAAGCGGAATTCTGGGAGTTCGACTCTCCCCTGGGGCACCACTTGTCGTTTCAGTCCGTGCGTATGTAGCTCAATTGGCAGGGCACTGATCTCCAAAACCAGCGGTCGAGGGTTCCACTCCTTCCACGCGCGCCAACTCTTCTTGTCTCGTTCGTCTAGTGGCCAAGGACATCGGGCTTTCATCCCGAAGATCGCGGGTTCGACCCCCGCACGAGACGCCAGCTTCAGATTTCCGTGTGTGGCGCAGCAGGCAGCGCGCGTGCTTTGGGAGCACGAGGCCGCAGGTTCGAGACCTGCCGCACGGACCAGACCTTGTTCCGCTCACTCAGTGGCCAGAGTGCCTCCCTGTCCAGGAGGAAGCCAGGGGTTCGACTCCCCTGCGGAACGCCAGCATTTCTCCCGCGTTAGCTCAATGGACCAGAGCACCTGCCTACGAAGCAGGGGGTTGCACGTTCGAGTCGTGCACGTGGGACCAGCCTTCATGGATCGTGAGCAGCACTGGCGACTGCAGCGGACTGCAAGTCCGCAGAGACCGCTTCTCGGCTCCGATCCACGCCTTCATCCTCAACCTCAGCACAGGAGCCACCATGCGCAGACGCCACACCCCGATACGCACGATCGTCGTGCAGCCCGCCAAGCCGCGCAACCCGGTGGTCCTCGCCGTGGTGAAGGGGCTCGCGACCTTGGCCGGCCACCGGCACACAGCCAATCTACGTGCGCGCGAACGCTTCGAGCGCATGGACCTCGACCAGCGCGTGCGAGAGATCGGCGAGTGGTGAACACGGCCGAGCATTCGTTTGCCAGATTCTTCCCGAACCGACCCGGCCATGAAAGGAGGCCACCCATGCACCCACACCACAGCCACGTGCTGCAACTCGACCTCCAGGGCACGCCGCAGGCGTGGATCTCGCTCGAGCACGCGGCGCTCCATGTGGCCACGGGTTCGGTCGCGTGGGTCGACGGCGACGGTCCTTTGGCCTCGTTGCGCGGCGGCTTCAATGTCGCGCGCGGCCGGCAGTCGGTCATCGACGTGCATCCGATCATTGCGCTCAACGGCGCTTCGCGCGTCAACCTGTTCGACGTGGCGCCCGCCTTCGGCAAGGGCAAGCTGTTCCGTCGCGACCGGATGACGTGCGCCTACTGCGGCCAGCGCTTCGCGGAGCGCCATCTGCAGTGCGAGCACATCGTGCCGGAATCGCGCGGTGGACGCTGGACCTGGATGAACCTGGTCAGCGCCTGCGGTGCGTGCAACGGCCGCAAGGCCGACCGCACGCCGGAGGAAGCGCGCATGCCGCTCGTCTACTTGCCGTACGTGCCGAGCCGCTTCGAGGGATTCTTGCTCGAAGGCCGGCGCATCCGCGCCGACGTGCACGAATGGCTGGCCGCGCGCCTGCCGAGAGGATCGCGCCTGAGCTGAGGAATGTCTCCGCTCGGGAGTCAAAGAATCTGCTGAGGACAGCGAACGCTCACGGGCCAGGGGTTCGGACGAAAGTCCGCCCCGCCGGTGTACGTCATCCGGATTCGTCCGTGGATGTCGTACATGCCGCGCCGTTGGAATCAGCCGATGCCGGTCATCGATGGTTTGCACCGCGAGGTGCCGGGTTCGATTCCCGGATGACCACCACTGGATAGCTCAGTTGGGTAGAGCAACGACCTCAAACGTCGTCTGTCGCGGGTTCGAATCCTGCTCCAAACCTGGATTCCAAATCCAGCGATCGAAGGGTCGAAAGACCCAGCCGAATGCGCGCAGTGGGTGGATCGCCGCAATGGCACGGCTTGCCGTGTCCGCGATGTATGAAGCCCTCTGCACGTCAGCGGTGGCGGTTCGGCGCTGAACCCGCCCGGCCCGCGCCCGCGGCCAGCCGAGGTGATCACCGGCAGGTGTTCGCCGACGCGCACCGTGACGCCCGGCCCGTGGCTGTTCAGCGCCCGCCGCCATCGCTGTAACGGCACCTATTCGTCAACACGCAAGAGAACAAGGAGAACAAAACATGAAGATCAAGCGTGTCACTGTGAAGAAGAACGAGCGCGGCCTGCTGCTGCGTAACGGCGACTTCGATCGCGTGCTGCAACCCGGCACGCACTGGCTGTTCGACGGCATCGACACCTTGCGCGTTGAAACCTTCGCGCTGGAACAGCCGGCGTTCACGCACGGCCTGGCCGAATACTTGATGGCCAGGGAGCCGGCGGTGGTCGCGGCCGAATTCGTTCGCGTCGAATTGACCGAAACCCAGGTCGGCCTGCGTTCGGAGAATGGCGTCCTGGTCGAAGTACAGGCACCGGCCACCCGGCGCCTGTACTGGAAGGGCCTGGTCGACGTGACGGTCGAGGTGATCGACATCGCCGAATCGGCCGAAGTGCCGGCAGCCGTCGTGGCGCGTCTCGTGCAGACGCAGATGCGCCAGCGCGCGGTGACCGGTCTTGGCGGCGTGCTGCAAGTGCAGGTGCCCGAACACGGCGCCGGCATCCTGTGGATCGACGGCAAGGTGGAGCGAGTGCTCGAGCGGGGCTCGTACGCATTCTGGAAATTCAACCGGAACGTCGTGGTGGAACTCGTGGATCTGCGTCTGCAGGCGCTCGAAGTGGCGGGTCAGGAGATTCTGACTCGCGACAAGGTCAGCTTGCGGATCAACCTGTCGGCCACCTGGCGCTACAGCGATGCGCGAAAGGCGCACACCCAACTGCAGAAGCCCGCGGAGCACCTGTATCGCGAGTTGCAGTTCGGCTTGCGCGCGGCGGTGGGCACGCGCTCGCTCGACGACTTGCTGGAAAGCAAGACCGTGATCGACGAGGTTGTGACCACTCACGCGCACGCCAGGCTCGCGGCCTATGGCATCGAGGTGGACGGCGTGGGCGTGAAGGACATCGTGCTGCCGGGCGAAATGAAGACCATCCTCGCCAAGGTGGTCGAGGCCGAGAAGGCCGCCGAAGCCAACGTGATCCGTCGCCGCGAGGAAACCGCGGCCACGCGCTCGCTGCCCAACACCGCCAAGGTGATGGAGGGCAACCCCGTGGCCTTGCGCATGAAGGAGCTCGAGACGCTGGAACGCGTGGCCGAGCGCATCGACAAGATCTCCGTCTTCGGCGGTCTGGACCAGGTGCTCAACGGGCTGGTGAAGCTGCGTTGAGCAGGCTCATCAACTGAAAAGAAACATCATGAAGAACGAACAACTTCCGGCCATCGAGACGCCGGTGAAAATCAAGCAGCCGCCGGTGCTTTTCGGAAAAACGCAGGCACTGATCGCCCAACTGGCCGACCGGCTCGGCGCACCGCTGATCGCCTATTGGAACGGCCCGCGCGGCTCGGTGTGCCACAGCGACGTCGTCGCGATGTACCACGTGCTGCAGCGGCTTGGAGAGCACGAGGTGATCTACCTGTTCCTGAAGTCGAGCGGCGGCAGTGGACAGGTGTCGCTGCGCCTGGTGAACCTGCTGCGGCAGCATTGCCGACGCCTGGTCGCGCTGGTGCCGCTGGAGTGCGCGTCGGCGGCGACGATGGTGGCGCTCGGCGCTGACAGCATCCTGATGGGCCCGACGGCCTATCTCACCGCGGTGGACACTTCGCTGAACCACTCGCTGTCGCCGGTCGATCGAGACAACGACCGAGTCGGTGTCAGCCTCGACGAACTGCAGCGCGTGATCCGCCTATGGCGCGAGCAGCAAGGCGACGTACCCGAGAACGCGTACAAGTCGCTGTTCCAGTACGTGCATCCGCTGGTGATCGGCGCGGTGGACCGGGCGGAGTCGCTGTCGATCATGCTATGCCGCGAACTGCTGGCCTACCACATCGTCGACGAGGTCAAGGCCGAGGCAATAGCGGGCGCGCTCAACGGCAAGTACCCTTCGCACAACTATCCCATCCTGCTGGACGAGGCGGTGAAGATCGGCCTGACCGCCGCGCGCATGCCGGCTGAAGTCGCCGCCCTGCTGCTGCAGCTCAACGCGCTCTACAGCGAGATGGGCCAGAAGGCCACCACCGACTTCGACGAGCAGCGTGCACACAGCAATGAGATCGCCAACATCTGGGAATCCAGCGGTGCACAGGTGTACTACCAGCAAGACAAGGACTGGTTCTACCGTTCCGAGGAGCGGCGCTGGATCACCCTGAACGACAACAGCGGCTGGCGTCGCATCGAACGTATCGGCTCGCGCCTGCGGCGCGGCGAGCTGCACGTGGCTTGATGCGCGACGATCGCAAGGAAAACCACCATGAACGAAAAAAACTACATAGAGGAAGAAGTCGGCGACGGCGTGCCCATCAAGATGTGGACGCGCGGCGTGCCGGTCGAAGACGAAGCGAAGAAGCAGCTCTTCAACGCAGCGCGCCTGCCGGTCGTGTTCAGGCACATCGCGGCCATGCCCGACGTGCACCTGGGCATCGGCGCGACGGTGGGCTCGGTGATCCCGACCCTGCGCGCGATCATTCCGGCGGCCGTCGGCGTGGACATCGGCTGCGGGATGATGGCCTGCAAGACCACGCTGCATGCGAACGACCTGCCGGACCACCTCGGGCCGCTGCGCACGGCGATCGAGCGCGCGGTGCCGCACGGCGCGTCGCCGCGCCAGCGCGGCCGCGATCAAGGCAGCTGGGAGAACCCGCCCGATGCGGTCGACCAGGCCTGGGCGACGCTGGCGGACGAGTTCGACGCGCTGTGCGAGCTGCACCCGCGCCTCAGGAACACGAACAACCGCAAGCACCTGGGAACGCTCGGCAGCGGCAACCACTTCATCGAGGTCTGCCTCGACGAAGCCGGCGCCGTGTGGCTCATGCTGCACTCGGGTTCGCGCGGCGTGGGCAACGCGATCGGCACGCACTTCATCGCGCTCGCGAAGAAGGACGCCGAACGGCACCAGCGCCATCTGCCCGACCAGGACCTCGCGTACTTCGAGGAGGGGGCACAGTATTTCGGCGACTACGTGCGCGGCGTGGGCTGGGCCCAGAGCTTCGCGGCGCGCAACCGCGAAGTGATGATGGCCAACCTGATCGCGACCGTGCGCCGTGTGATCGCCAAGCCCTTCGAGTCGCACGTCGAGGCGGTGAACTGCCACCACAACTACGTGCAGCAGGAACGCCACTTCGGCGAGGACGTGTTCGTGACCCGCAAGGGCGCGGTCAGCGCGAAGCGCGGCGAGCTGGGCATCATCCCGGGCAGCATGGGCGCGCGCAGCTTCATCGTGCGCGGCCTCGGCAATCCCGAGAGCTTCGAGAGTTGCTCCCACGGCGCCGGCCGCGTGATGAGCCGCACGAAGGCGAAGAAGCTGTTCACGGTCGATGACCAGATCAAGGCCACCGAAGGCGTCGAATGCCGCAAGGACAAGGACGTGATCGACGAGATCCCGATGGCCTACAAGGACATCGACGCGGTCATGGCGGCGCAGAAGGACCTGGTCGAGGTCGTCCACACCTTGAAGCAGGTGGTTTGCGTGAAGGGGTGAGCGTCAAGCGCTGCTACGAAGTCGCCGGACCGTCGCCGGGGGAAATGACGCGCAGCACATCGCGCGCGATCGATTCCATCCATCGCTGGTCGCTCTTCAGCACCGGGTCCGCGAAGGCCTTCTCGAAGGTGGGGCGGACCATCTTTGCGTAGTTCAAGGTGCCGAGAATGATCGTGAGGATGACGACGGCGGGAAGGTCGCGGCGAACCAGGCCGGCGGATTGCGCGTCGTCCAGCAGCTTCAGGCTGCCCGCCAGGAAAGCTTCGAGCGGCCTCGCTTGCGCCACCTGGATCCGTTCGGAGTTGTCGAGCAACTCGCGCGTGATGAGCTTGAATCCCGTCGGCCTCACCTGCATCCATTCGACCTGGAGTTCGACAAAGGCTTGCAAGCGCTCCTGCAGGCTGCCGGCCGATTCGAAGCGCTTGTGCAGGCGTTCCATCAATTCTTCGGCCTGCTGCTCGAGGACTGCCCGGTACAGCTCCTCCTTGCTCGGGAAGTGGTGGAGCAGCCCGGGATTTCCGACATCGCATTCACGCGCGATGGCCGACAGCGACCCGCCTTGAAATCCATGCTCGGCAAAGTGATGCTCCGCGCGGTCGAGGATGATTTCTTTGCGGGACTTGGGTTTGCTGGGCATCTCGCGATTGTAGGAACGGGCGCTCAGTGGATCGCCCGCTCATGCCCGACCCAATAGGTCGCGCGCAGCTCGCGCATGAGCAGCTTGCCCGACTCCGTGCGCGGAAGCGCTGCGACGAAGTCGACCGTCTTCGGGCACTTGAAGTGGGCGATGTGGGCCCGCATGAAGTGGATGAGGTCAGCCTCGCTGGCCGACGTGCCCGGGCGCAGGACCACGCAGGCCTTGACGGATTCGCCCCATACGGGATCAGGGACCCCGATCACTGCGCCGTCGGCCACGTCCGGGTGCTTCATCAAGGTGTTCTCGACCTCCGCCGGATAGATGTTCTCGCCGCCGGAGACGATCATGTCCTTGATCCGATCGCTCAGGAACAGATAGCCGCCCTTCAGGTAGCCGGCATCGCCGGAGCGGAACCAACCGCCCGAAGCGTCGCGCCCTTCCGGAAACGCCTCCCGCGTGGACTCCGGCTTCCCCCAGTACTCCCTGAAGTTCCGATCGCTGCGGATCCAGACCTCTCCCACGCGCCCCTCGTCCATGTCGGTCAGTGCGACGGGATCGACAACCCGCAATTCCACGCGAGACATCGGTCGACCCGCCGAGCGCAGCAGTTCGGCGCCGCGCCGATGGTCCTCGGGCGTCAGGGTGGTGACCACGCCGGACACCTCCGTCAAGCCGTAGATCTGGGAGAAGTCGCAATCGAAGACGTCCATCGCCGCGCGAAGCACGGGCTCGGTGATCGGAGACCCGGCGTACGCCATGAGTCTGAGACTGCCGAAATCCAATTCGCGCGCAGAGGGCTGCGACAGCAGGAAGCTGATCATCGCGGGCACCACGAGCACATGCGTGATCTTCTGGCTCGACAGCGCCGAGAGGTAGTCCTTCGGATTGAATTCCTTGAACGTCACGCATCGGCAGCCTGCGTAGATCGGGAACAGAAGAAGCAGCATCCCCGCGATATGGAAGGTCGGCAGCGCATGCCCCAGCGTGGCGCTCGGGTCGAGCTTCCACGCCTCGGAAGTCACCTGGCAGGCGGAAAGCAGTCCGCGATGCGTCAGCACGACCCCCTTGGGGCGGCCTGTGGTGCCCGATGAATAGATATGGAGCGCCTCGTCCTCGAGCGCGATCGCGCGGTCCGCGGTACGGTCGTCGAAGCTTGCGTACCAGGTATCGAGCCGCAAGTGATCGCTGCCGGCGCCATCGACCACGAAGGCGCTCGCGCCGCATTGCGCGACGACGTTCGACACGCGGGCCAGAATCTCCGCATCCGCGACCAGCACCCGCGCACCGGAGTCCTCGAGAATGAATTGGATCTCGTCCGGCGCGAGGCGCCAGTTGATCGGGACGCAGACCGCGCCGATCTTCATGGCCGCAAACACGAGAAGGGCACAGTCTTCGGGGCTTCTGGTCAGGATCGCGACGCGGCTGCCGGGCCCCATCTCGAGCGAACGCAGTGCATTCGCGAGTCTGCTCGTGCGCCGGTCGATCTCGGCGAAGGTGACGGACTGCGCGCCGGAAGCGAACACCGTCGCGTCCGGCGTTTCACGCGCCCTTCGGCCAAGGCAGTCGATCAGGTTCGTTTCGTTCATTTCTTGTCTCCTGGTTTTGTATTCGTGCGACGCGCAGCCACCCGTCGACCGGGTCGCCGGCTTTGCATCGCTGATGAAGCGCCTGGCGCTCAGCGCCCGGCTTGCAGGTCGGCCATTTGCTGCTGGAGCTGCGAATGAAAGCGCGGCGCGCTGTATTCGAAGGTGCCGAAGGTGAGCACGTCATTGGCGCCGGACGCCAGGCCCCTTTGAATCGATTCGGCCAGTTCGTAGTCTTCCGCCAGGGTGCGGCGATACAGGTCGACGTTGGCTTGCCAGTACGCCGTCGCCTTGTCCGAAGCCGGCGCTTCTGGAATCAGCGTGAGCTCATGCACGCGCGTCCGGGTGGCGCCGAGGGGCTCCAGGCTGCTGAGTTGCGCGTGGTCAGGCTGGACCAGGATCGTCGTGTTCGGGAAGAAGAAGTAGGTCAGGTTGCCGTACTTCCTCGGATCGAAACCTGTCGCCTCGGGCGCGTCTTCCGAGAACCTCGCCTTGATGAGATAGAGGCGCCGGTTGAGGTCGAACTCGTCGACGATCTGCATGTTGTCCACGAACATGTGGGCGATGGTCTTTCGGTGGGCGACCTTGAAGTGATAGGCCTCGAAGGCGCCATCGACCAGCAGCTTCCAGTTGGCTTCGACCTCGTAGGAGCGCGGCGCGAACGCCACCGGGGCGCCGAGCCCCGCCAGCGATTCCAGGTTGTTCATCAGCGACCCCAGGCTCTGGTTGGGATCCTTCTGCGACAGTTCCGGATCGAGGATGACCCAGACCAGCCCCGCGCGCTCGACCGTGGCCAGCTTGCGCAGTCCGGATTCTTCCTGCTTGAGGCACGGGAAGCCGAAGGATTGGGGCACACCCCGAAGCGCGCCATCGGGCTTGTAGGTCCACGCGTGATAGGGACAGACGAACGCGCGCGCATCGCTGCCGCTGCCCTCGGGCACCACGCGGGCGCCACGATGGCGGCAGACGTTCACGAAGGCCTGAACCTGCCCGCTCTCCTGGCGAACCAGCAGCAGCGGGATGCCGAGGTGGGTCATCGAAAGCCAGGCCCCGGACGATGCGAGCGACGATCCTGCTGCAACGGCTTGCGGACAGCGGCGCAGCAGGTTCAGCTCCTGGGTCGCCCCGGCGTCGCTCGTGTAGCGGCCGACCTCGACCTGGCCACCGTGGGCATCCGCGTCCGCTCGCTCCGCCTGCATGGCGGCGGTCGCTCTGCGATGGAGATCGGCGGCAAAGTCTTGGCTCATCGGGGTGTCTCTCGGTCGCGTGAATCGGGATCGATCAAAGTTTGTCGGCCGCAGTTTACCGACTGACTAGTCAGTCCGTCAATTCGGCATGCTTCGCCCGGTCGAACAGCGACGACCCGCAGCGGTCTCGAGGTCGATATCCGTTCGACCGGCCCGCCTCAGCGAGGCGCGTGGGCCGCGCTCAGGCAGGATTCGAAGGCCAGCACGGTGCGTGAAGGCTTGGGCGAGCGCCGCATCAGGCTGACGAAGCGGCAGGCGTAGTTGAAGCGCTCGGGCAGCACCGCCTTCATCGCGCCGCGCTGTTCGAAGACCTGGGCATAGTGGTCGGGCAGGAATCCGAGAAAGCGTCCCGAGAGGATCAGCGTGGCGATGGCCTCCTGGTCGAAGCCGGTGGCCTTGCGCGCCAACTGGGCCCGGTGACTCAGCTCCATGTTCGGCGAGTGATAGCCGAGGCCGGCGAAGTCGTGCTCGCGCAGCCGCGACCAGGTCAGCTTGCCGTGCGGACCTTTGAACAGCGGATGCCCCGCGCCGCAGTACAGCAGCATGGTTTCATCGAACAGGTCCCCGTAGACCAGGCTCTGCGAGCTGCGGTGCGCCGGAATGATGCCGATCTGGAACTTGCCTTCCAGCACGCCCTGCTCGATGGCGTTGATCGAGCCCACGTGCACGGCCAGGCGCACTTCCGGCGCGATCTCCGAGAAGCGCGCGATGGCCTCGCTGATGCGCGCCTTCGGATTGGTCGCCGTCTTGTCGAACAGCGCCACCTCGAGTTGCCCGCCCATGCGGTTGTGGATGTCGTCGATGCTGCCGCGAAAGGCGTCCACCGAGGCCAGCAGCCGCAGCGTCTCGTCGTAGACGCGCTGGCCCTCGGCCGTGAGCGCGAAGCCGGCTCGCCCGCGCCGGCACAGCACGAGGCCGAGCCGCGTCTCCAGGTCCTTCACATGCCGGCTCACCGTGGAGGTGCCGATGTTCAGCTCCAGCTCGGCGGCCGCCATGCCGCCGCAATCGACCACGCTCTTGAACACCTTGAGCAGGCGCAGATCCATGTCGCTGAGCTGTCCCAGCACGGCGCGGTTCCTGGCAACGCTTTCGGGGGATGTCTTTACTTGCATAAAGTGTCAAGTGAACATTGATATTGCACCATTCTCCACACTGAACGGTCTGCGAACAATCCACCCACCTTATTTCCCTTTCGGAGCCCGCATCGAGCGGGAATCGCCATGACCCTCGCAACGCCCGCCATCGAACCCACGCCCGCCCTGCGGACCGACGCCGCCTGGCTCGACGCGCACTGGATGCCCTACACCGGCAACCGCAACTTCAAGGCCGATCCGCGGATCATCGTGGAGGCCAAGGGCGCCTATTTCACCGACAGCGACGGCCGCAAGATCTTCGACGGCCTCTCGGGCCTGTGGTGCTCGGGCCTCGGCCACGGCCGCCCCGAGATCACCGAAGCGGTGAGCCGCCAGATCGCCAAGCTCGACTATTCGCCCGCCTTCCAGTTCGGCCACCCGCTTTCGTTCGAGCTGGCCAACAGGATCAAGGAGCTCACGCCCGCCGGGCTCGACTACGTGTTCTTCACCGGCTCGGGCTCCGAAGCGGCCGACACCTCGCTCAAGATGGCGCGCGCCTACTGGCGCACCAAGGGCCAGGCGGGCAAGACGCGCCTGATCGGCCGCGAGAAGGGCTATCACGGCGTCAACTACGGCGGCATCTCGGTCGGCGGCATCGCCGCCAACCGCAAGCTGTTCGGCCAGGGCGTGGAAGCGGATCACCTGCCGCACACGCAACTCGCAAGCAACGCCTTCACGCGCGGCATGCCCGAGACCGGTGCCGAGCTGGCCGACCGCCTGCTCGACCTGATCGCGCTGCACGACGCCTCGAACATCGCGGCCGTGATCGTCGAGCCCTTCGCGGGTTCGGCCGGCGTGGTGATTCCGCCCCAGGGCTACCTGAAGCGCCTGCGCGACATCTGCACCGCGAACAACATCCTGCTGATCTTCGACGAGGTGATCACCGGTTTCGGCCGCTGCGGCGCGCTCACCGGCGCGGAAGCCTTCGGCGTGACGCCCGACATCATGAACATCGCCAAGCAGGTCACCAACGGCGCGCAGCCGCTGGGCGCCGTGGTCGCCAGCAAGGAGATCTACGACACCTTCATGGCCGTGGGCGGCCCCGACTACATGCTCGAGTTCCCGCACGGCTACACCTACGGCGCGCACCCGGTGGCCTGCGCCGCCGGCATCGCCGCCCTCGACGTGCTGCAGAAGGAAGACATGATCGGCCGCGTGAAGGCGCTGGCGCCTCACTTCGAGAACGCCGTGCACAGCCTCAAGGGCAGCAAGCACGTGGCCGACATCCGCAACTACGGCCTCGCCGCCGGCCTGACGATCGCCGCGCTGCCCGGCGAGCCGGCACGCCGCCCGTACGAGATCGCGATGAACTGCTGGAAGAAGGGCTTCTACGTGCGCTATGGCGGCGACACGATCCAGCTGGCGCCGCCCTTCATCGCCGAGAAGGCCGAGATCGACCGTCTCGTCAACGCCCTGGCCGACGCCCTCGCCGAAACCGCCTGATCCCCCACCGAGTCATTCCATGCAAAACGACAAGAACGTCACCACCACCATCGGCCATTTCATCGACGGCCAGCGCGTCGCAGGCGGCACCCGCATGCAGCCGGTGTTCGATCCGGCCACCGGCTTCTCGGACAAGAGCGTTGCGCTCGCCGACAAGCTCACGGTCGAGCAGGCCATCGCCTCGGCGCAAGCCGCCTTCCCGGCCTGGCGCAACACGCCGCCGCTCAAGCGCGCCCGCGTGATGAGCAAGCTCAAGACGCTGCTCGAAGCGAACGCCGACCGCATCGCCGCGCTCATCACGGCCGAGCACGGCAAGGTGCTTTCGGACGCGCACGGCGAGCTGCAGCGCGGCATCGAGAACGTCGAGTACGCCAGCTATGCGCCCGAGCTTCTCAAGGGCGAGCACAGCAAGAACGTCGGCCCCGCCATCGACTCGTGGAGCGAGTTCCAGGCGATGGGCGTCACGGCCGGCATCACGCCGTTCAACTTCCCCGTGATGGTGCCCTTGTGGATGTGGCCGATGGCGGTGGCCTGCGGCAACACCTTCGTGCTCAAGCCCTCGGAGCGCACGCCCTCCTCGACGCTGCTGGTGGCCGAGCTCGCGCTCGAAGCCGGCCTGCCGCCGGGCGTGCTGAACGTGGTCAACGGCGACAAGGAAGCCGTCGACACGCTCCTGACCGACCCGCGCGTGAAGGCCGTGAGCTTCGTGGGCTCGACCGCCATTGCCGAGTACATCTACACCACCGGCTGCGCGCACGGCAAGCGCGTGCAGGCCCTGGGCGGCGCGAAGAACTTCGCGGTCGTCATGCCCGACGCCGACATCGGCAACGCGGTCAGCGCGCTGATGGGCGCGGCCTACGGCTCCTGCGGCGAGCGCTGCATGGCGATTCCGCTGGTCGTGGCCATCGGCGACGAAACGGGCGACGCCGTGGTGGCGGGCCTGAAGGCCGAGATCGCGAAGATGAAGGTCGGCCCCGGCAACGACAACGGCAACGACATGGGCCCGCTGGTCACCCAGCCGCACTTCGACAAGGTCAAGGCCTTCGTCGATGCCGGCGTGGCGGCGGGCGCCAAGCTCGTGGTCGACGGCCGCGGCGTCAAGGTCGAAGGCCACGACGGCGGCTACTACCTCGGCCCCTGTCTGTTCGACGGCGTCAAGCCCGGCATGACGATCTACCAGGAGGAGATCTTCGGCCCGGTGCTCGGCGTGGTGCGCGTGAAGACGCTCGAGGAAGCCATGGCGATGATCGACGCCCATGAATACGGCAACGGCACCTGCCTGTTCACGCGCGACGGCGAAGCCGCGCGCTGGTTCAGCGACAACATCCAGGTCGGCATGGTCGGCATCAACGTGCCGCTGCCGGTGCCGGTGGCGTACCACTCCTTCGGCGGCTGGAAGCGCTCGCTGTTCGGCGACCTGCATGCCTACGGCCCCGATGCCGTGCGCTTCTACACCAAGCGCAAGACCATCACGCAGCGCTGGCCCTCGGCCGGTGTGCGCGAGGGTGCGGTGTTCAGCTTTCCGTCCAGCCGCTAGGACCGGCTGCGCGAACGCCGACACGGATCCTGGCCGCGAGAGGGGGCGGCCAGCGTCTACACTGCCTGCAGGCCCGGATGCCGTAGGAGGACGTGTTGTGCGGTATCGCATCGAAGATATCGAGGCCTTCATCGCCGTGGTGGAGGCCGGCAGCATCAGCGCCGCCGCCGTCAGGCTGGATGTGGCGAAATCCGTCGTGAGCAAGCGGGTCACGTCGCTGGAAGACTGCCTGGGCGTTGCGCTGCTTCAGCGCTCGACGCGGCGCGCCACGCCGACCACGAGCGGGACGCATTTCTTCGAGCGAAGCAAGCTGCTCCTGCAGGACTTCGACGAGTTTGCGCAATCGATGCGAGGAGAGCACCGCGGCCTGCAGGGAACGGTCCGGCTCGCTCTCCCGATGAGTTTCGGGCAGCGCTGCATCTTGCCCACCCTGATGCCGTTCCTGCGCAAGAACACGGAACTGGTCGTGCACATGGACCTGGATGACCGGCATGTCGATCTCGTGCAAGGCGGCTACGACCTGGCGATCCGCATCGGCGTGCTGGCGGACTCCAGCCTCATCGCGCGCAGGCTCGCCACCAGCAGGCGCATCCTGTGCTGCAGCCCGGACTACCTGGCTCGACGCGGCGCCCCGGCCACCCTCGAAGACTTGTCGCAGCATGAATGCATCGGCTATGGCCTGGTGTCCTCGAACCACATCTGGCAGTTCCGCAGGATGGGCGATGCGCCGAGCGAGCGCGGCAGCGAGCCCGTCGCCACCAATGTCCGTGCACGCGTGGTGACGAACAACGGCGAGGCGATGCGCCAGGCCGCATTGAGCGGGTTGGGCCTGACCGTCCTGCCGACCTTTCTCGTCGGCGGCCTGCTGCGCTCCGGCGAGCTCGTGGAACTGCCGCTGGACGGACTCGTTCCCACCGACGACACGGTGCATGCGGTCTACACGCAATCGCGCAACCTGTCGTCCAAGGTTCGCAGCATCATCGACGTCCTGGCCGACGCCTGGGCCGGTGACATCGCGCCGTGGGACCGCGTCTCGCCCTGAGCATCATCCGCCGCGGCCGCAGGTTGCCAGCTCCTCAAGCCGCGGGGTCACCGCTCTGCTGAAACGCCGCGTTCGCGAAAAGCGATCTACCCGGAGCGCCTGCCAGGACCCAGATTGGGAGGCAAAGGAGTCGACCATGAAGAAACTTGCCTTCAAGAGACGCAACAACGGACGCCACTGGGTGGGCGACGGTTTTCCGGTGCGCAGCATCTTTTCGTACAACGACGTCGCGCAGGAACTGTCGCCGTTCCTGCTGCTGGACTATGCGGGGCCGGCGGATTTTTCGCCGACGCAACAGCGCCGGGGTGTCGGTCAGCACCCTCATCGCGGATTCGAGACCGTCACCATCGTCTACACCGGTGAAGTCGAGCATCGGGACTCGGCCGGAGGAGGCGGGTCCATCGGGCCGGGCGACGTCCAGTGGATGACCGCGGGCGCCGGCATCGTGCACGAGGAGTATCACGGGGCCGGCTTCGCCCAGCGCGGCGGAGCGTTCGAGATGATCCAGCTGTGGGTGAACCTGCCTGCCAAGGACAAGATGACCTCGCCGGGGTATCAGAACATCACGGACGCCCAGATCCCGAGGGTTGCGCTGCCCGAGGACGCCGGTTCCGTCCGCGTGATCGCCGGCGGATTCGAAGGGCAGGCCGGACCTGCGCACACCTTCAGTCCCATGAACGTGTGGGACGTTCGGGTCAAGGCGGGCCGGCGTGTCGAATTCGAGGTGCCGGAAGGTCATGCCGCGGCGGTCTTCGTGCTCAAGGGCGCGATCCGATTCGGCAGCGATGCGGTGGCGGAGGCCGAACTCGCCGTGCTCGAGCGAGAAGGGACGGCGCTCGCGTTCGACGCGACCGAAGACTCGACCGTGCTGCTGCTGACAGGGCAGCCGCTGAATGAGCCGGTGGTGGGATACGGGCCCTTCGTGATGAACACCGAGGAGGAGATCGCCAGCGCTTTCGCCGACTACCAGAACGGCCGCATGGGGCGAATCACGGCGGCATCGGCGGCTTGATCGCGATGGAGCGGGCGGCTTCGACAGCGTCGGAGCCTGCCTCCGCTCGGGGCCCGCGTGTTCTCGATCGAAGAACGCGCTGTTCCCCGAAGTGCCGCTACCGCGCCTCCGGCGAAGTGACCAGAATCGCTTCAACCCAGCCCGCCAGACAGGAGTCACGAGATGAACGCATTCGCAAATGTTGCCAACTTCAACGGCCAGCGCCCCGTCATCGATCCGGCCGACGCGGCCATGCTGCTGATCGATCACCAGAGCGGCTTGTTCCAGGTCGTCCAGGATATTCCGCTGACCCAGCTCCGTGCGAACGTGAAGGCCCTGGCCAAGGCCGCGACGCTGGCCGGCATGCCGGTCATCACCACGGCCTCGGTCCCGCAAGGCCCGAACGGCCCGCTGATTCCCGAGATTCACGAACTGGCGCCGCATGCCAGGTACATCGCGCGCCGCGGTGAAATCAACGCCTTCGACAACGCCGACTTTGCGGCCGCGGTCGAAGCGACGGGCAAGAAGAGCCTGGTGATCGCGGGCACGATCACGAGCGTGTGTCTCGCCTTCCCGTCCATCAGCGCCGTGGCGGCCGGCTACAAGACCTTTGCCATCGTGGACGCATCCGGGACCGTGTCCAAGATGGCGTCCGAGCTGACGGTCGCGCGCCTGCTCCAGGCCGGCGTCGTCGTCATGGACACCATGGCGGCCCTCTCCGAGATCCAGAAGACCTGGAGCCGTCCGGACGCGCAGGAGTGGGCGGAGGTCTACACCCAGGCGATGCCCTCGTACGGCCTGCTGATCGAGAGCTACCTGAAGGCCCAGAACGTCGCCCGAAGCAACGAGCAGCTCGACTCGACGCGAACTCAGCCCTGAGTTGATCCGTGGAGGACAAGGCCATGAGCGATTTCTTCATCGTCGTCTCGCTGTATGCGAAAGAGGGGCGCGAGGACGAGCTGCGTGCCCACCTGGTCGCGGTGGTCGAGCCGTCGCGCAAGGACGAGGGCAGCCTGCGCTACGAGATGTTCGCGGACCAGGACGATCCGCGCCGCTTCATCTTCGTGGAGCACTGGGCAAACCCCGAAGCCCAGAACAAGCATCACACCCAAAGCGCGCACATCCGCCGCTTCAACGAACAAGGCGCAGACGCAGTGGAAAAGATCGAGTTCTTCCACAAGCTGAACAGCGTTGCCTGATCGAGACATGCCCCAGGGCATCCGCGCGTGCTGCGTTCCAGCACATAGAGACCACGTCAGGAGAACACCATGGCCAGTGAAACCATTCGAGACCCCGTCAAGGACATACTGCTCACCCCCCAGAACGCCGCGTTCGTGATCATCGACTATCAGCCGGTCCAGGTGAACTCGATCGCGTCGATGGACCGGCAACTGCTGATCAACAACATCGTCGGCGCATCCAAGGCCGCCGTGGCCTACGGCCTGCCGATCGTGCACTCCACCGTCAACGTCAAGACCGGCCTCAACAAGCCGCCGATCCCGCAGGTGCGCAAGGCACTGGAAGGCATCCCGACCTACGACCGCACGACCATCAACTCATGGGAAGACGTCGAGTTTCGGAAGGCGGTGAAGGAGACCGGCCGGAAGAAGCTGATCATGACCGCCTTGTGGACCGAGGCCTGCCTGACCTTCCCCGCGCTCGATGCCCTGAGCGAAGGCTATGAGGTCTACGTCGTGGCCGATGCGGTCGGCGGGACTTCGCTGGCCGCCCACGAGGCGGCGTTGCGCCGGATCGAACAGGCCGGCGGCAAGATGATCAGCGTGCCGCAGCTGTTCTGCGAACTGCAGCGCGATTGGGCGCGCAAGGAAACCGTTCCGGCGTTCATCAATCTCTTCATCGAGACCGGCGGCACGGCGGGGATCCAGTTCTCCTACGATCGCGAGTAGGTCAGCACGCCGGGGGCAGGATCGACCCGTTCGCTGCGGGGTCCCCTGGGCCAGGCGGCGTCACGCGCTGTCGCGATAGTTCCTTGGCGCGACCCGGTACGTCTTGCTGAACGCGGTCGAGAAGTGGCTGGCGTTCCTGAAGCCGTTCAGGCTCGCGATCTCGGCGATCGACAACTCGCGGCGACTGCGCAGCATCTGGCCGGCATGCGCCAGCCGCAAGGCGAGGAGGTACCGGTAAGGCGTCTGGCCGACGCTGTTCCTGAAGGCCTTGACGAAGTGGTCCTTCGACATGCAGGCGATGGTCGTCAGGTCCTGCAGCTGGATCGGCTGGGCATAGCTCGCCTCGATGAAGGCCACGACCTGCGCCAGACGGTTCGGACTCATCCGGGCTCCCGCCTGGGCGGCCTCGAACAGGTTGAGCCGGTTCGAATCGATGCTCGAATGGCGCAGCACCAGATGCCGGACCACCGCGTGCTGGAGTTGATCGAGCAGGAAGGTCTCGCCGCCGACCGCGAGGGGGCCGTGGCTTTCCAGTTCGTCGCGCAGCATCGAGAACAGGCCGGCCAGCCAGGGGTCCTCGGCGGCGAAGAACTCGCGGATCTCCGGCGTCTCGTCGAGCTCGATTTCTTCCGTCACGAAATCTTCCAGCACCGCCTGCGGCAGGTACAGATGCATCACCTGCGCCTGGCTGCCGATGTGCCAGTCGGTTTCGCGGTGGCAGGAGACGAAGGTCGAACTGCCGATCTTCGAATGGGTTCCCGTCACCCGGCCCCCGCTGCGGCGCTCGATCCGCGTGCTGCCGCTCAAGTGGTGCACCAGCACGTGCTCGGCCATGTGGCGGGTCGACAGGTCGCAGGCGGGATGCTGCCAGCGGGCGCCGAACAGGCGGCTGTGCTTGCTCTTGAACGTGTAGTCCGGCGCATGCTGCAGCGCACGTGCGATGAGCAGCGGCGTTTCAATCAGGGCGGTCATGTCTCCTCCGTGGCCCGATCGCTTGCCCCGCAAAGGACGGTCGACGTCGGCCCATCTGTGGCCTGCCGATTATGCGGGCTTCAAATGCCGCCCCCGCGTTTCAAAAAAAGCGCGGGCATTGGGTAAATCGGGTTTGTCTGCGCCGCCGGCGATCGATAACGCGCCGGTGCACCTAGAGTCGCCGGGCCATCCACAACGACCAGGAGATTCCCATGAACGCCACCACCCTCGACCCCGCATGGAAAGGCCCGCCCCTGACCCCCAAGGGCTCGCGCAAGGAATTCACCGACACCGCCGCGATTCCGTGGACGCCGTGGGTCATGCCGGGCACCTACTTCAAGCTGTTCTATGTCGATGAGGCGTCCGGCCGCTTCACCTTCCTGCTGAAGGTCGACCCCGGCACCGAGGCGCCGGTGCACTGGCACCTTGGCACCGCCGAGGCCTACATCCTGGAAGGCGGCTTCTACTATTTCGAGGACGACCAGGGCTTCCCCGGCGCCTATACCGCCGAGATGCCTGGTGCGATCCACCAGCCCGTCTCGCCGAAGGGCTGCGTCATGTTCGCCGTGGCGCACGGCCCGCTGTCGGGCTTCAATCCCGACGGCAGCATCGGCGGCATCTGCGATGCCAAGCTGATGGTCCAGCTGGCCCAGCAGGGGAACGCGGCCGCGCACGTGGTCCGGATGGGGTTCCTCGGCGAGCACTGAAAGCGAGCGATCGATGCAGCGGGCGTCCGCGATGCGGAGGCCTTGAACACCGAGTGGCTCAGGCGACCGGGTCGTTCCCGTCGGGCGCGATCCCCAGCTCCGAGCAGACCCGCGCCACCAACTTCTTGAGGTCGGCGACCTCGGCTTCCAGCCGTGCCACGTTGGCCTTGAGCGCCGCGACTTCGCCGAGCGACACATCGGCGCCCACGGCGGAGGCGGCGCCGGAGCCAGCCGCATCCTCGGCCGGCGCACCGCTCAGCAGGTGCGCCCAGCGGCTCTCGCGCGCGCCCGGCAGCCGCGCGAGCTTGACGACCAGCGCCCCTGCCGGCCGTTGCGCCATCTCGTCGAGGAAGCCCTCGACCGCCGAGATGTCGGCGAAGTTGTGCATGCGGTCGCAGGCGATGCGCAGTTCGCCCGCGGTCTGCGGTCCGCGCAGCATCAGCACGGTCAGCAGGATGATCGACTGCGAAGGGATCCGCAGCACGCCGTCGACGTTGTGGGCATAGCGGAAGGTGCGCCCGCCGCTGGTCTCCGACACCAGGCTGTAGCCCTTGAGGCTGTCGAGGGCCGCCTGCGCCTCGGCGTCCGTCACCTCCAGGATCGGGTTGCGGCTGGTCTTCTGGTTGCAGCCCGCGACCAGCGCGTTGAGCGTGAGCGGATAGCTGTCGGGAACCGTGCGCTGCTTTTCGGCCAGGACGCCCAGCACGCGGGTCTCCAGCAGCGAGAGGGTCGGGAGTGGCGAGTTCATGGGGTTAGATTAGAAGTCGACCAGCGCCAGCCCGATGGTGAATACGGTGCGCTTGCGGTTGTAGTCGATCAGCGTGTCGCCGTAGCCGTAGAAGAGCTGGGTCTGGAAGCGCAGGTTGCTCTTGACCGGGTCGCCGATCACCTTCAGCCACTCGAGCCGGATCGCGCCCTTGCCGCCGTGCACCATGACGCCGACCTGATTGAGGCGGTTGACCTGCCAGGCGGCCCGGATGTCGGCGTTGCCCAGGTACTTGGTGATGTCGGGGTTGTCGTCGTCGGCGGCGTTTTCCGAGATGCGTTTCCAGACCCGCCCGGTGATCACGAACTTGTCGCCGAGTTCGATTCCGCCCATCAGGTAGACCCGGTTCCAGCTGCGCGAGTACGGCAGGTCCTGGCCGTTCGATTGGTGCACCAGGCCCAGGCCGGTGTAACGCAAGCGCCAGCCGCCCGGCAGCTGGTAGTCGGTCGGGTAGCTGTAGATCATCTCGGGCTCGTGGTCGGTCGTGCGGAACGGCCGCGAGAGATCTTCGTTGAACACCTGCCAGGTCGACGCCTGCGAGTAGGCGAACCAGAGCCCGTCCTTCTTGACCGGGTCGTCCCCCGTGAGAAGTCCTTGCGCGAGCTTGGTGCGCAGCGACAGGCCGATGCGCATGTCCTGGGACTGGTAGGGCCGGTCGACTCCGGTGTGGTTGGGCGCTGGCGAGGTCGCGACTTCCGGGTCCCTCGCGGCCACCCCGAGGCCGACGCTGAGCGGTCGGTAGCCGCGGAAGCCGAACGTGCCGCAGTTGCTGCCGGCCTCGAGCTCCCAGAAGCGCGACAGCGGCGAGTACTGGTGGTCGCGGCAGCCGTCCTCGGTGGTGAGGGTGATCACGCGCGTCGCCGGCACCGTGGCGTCCACGGGCGGCTGGGTTTCGGCGAGCACCGGCGGCGCCGGCGGCACCGCGGCGGCCGGCAGGGTCTGCTGCTGGGCCCAGCGATCGAAGCAGGCCAGCCGCGCCTCGTTGTTGCCGCTGCCCGCGAGGCCTTGGCACTGCTGCCAGGTCAGTTCCGATTCGGCCAGCGGGCTGGGCGGCTTGCCCACGGCCTCGGCCTGCGCGCCGGTGGCGCCGATGCCTGCGAAAAAAGCGGTGAAAAAAAGAATGCGTTTGTTCATCGATCGCTGGCCGGGTCGCCTGTCTTGTTCATCACGAAGGGATGCGTGCTGTCGTTCGCGGCGTCGCGCCAGACGCCCTTCCATGCCTTGCCGCACGAGGACGCTTCCAGCTCGCCCAGCCAGACGCCGCTGATGGCGTGGCCGTCCAGCGATTCGTCGAGACTCAGCATGCCGTCGTCGTCGATGTCGCCCGCCAGCCGGGCGACCGTGGCTGGCGCGCCGTCGCCGCCGCGCGTGATTGTGCCGCGCACGCCGGCGTAGTCCGGATGTTGGTCGAGCTTGACTTTTGCGACGCCTTTCAGGCCCTCGATGCGCGCTTCCCAGGATCCGAACAAGGCCTCGAGCGGCAGCTCGGAGCCCTTGGCGGGGCAGGCAACCGGCGATGGGCCCGTCGGTGTCGATGGGGCCGCTGGCGCTCCCTGGGCCATCGCGCCGGCGGCAGCGATGCAGGCGGCGGCCAGGCAGGCCGTCTGCAGCCACCTCATGGCGCCGAAGCGGCCGCCGCCGCCGCCGCGGCCGCGTTGTCCTGCACCTTGCGCGCGAATTCGGCGCGCAGTGCCTTGAGTTTCTCGCGCGGGTCTTCCTTGGCGGTCTTCTTGTCGAGCGCCATCTCGGCGATGAAGCGGCTCGGCTGGGCGGCGACCATCTCGCGGCCCTTCTTGCGCCGCTTGGTCCAGCTCACGGCCAGGCTGCGCTGGGCGCGCGTGATGCCCACGTACATCAACCGGCGCTCTTCCTGCAGCCGCGTCAGCGTCTCGTCGCTGATCTTTTCCTGCCGGCCGCCGTCGTCGTCGAGCTTGAAGGGCAGCAGCCCCTCGGTCACGCCGACCAGCATCACGTGCGGCCACTCCAGGCCCTTGGAGGCGTGCAGCGTCGACAGCGTGACCACGTTCTGGTCCTGTTCGCGCTCGCTGATGGTCGACAGCAGCGAGATCGTCTGCGCCACCTCGAGCAGGCTCTTGCGCTCGCTCTCGACCGTGGCGCCCGAGGCGTCGTCGATCGTGCCGCCGCAGCGCTGCGACATCCAGTCGCAGAACTCCATCACGTTGGTCCAGCGGCTGGCCGCGGCCTGCTCGCTGTCCTCGCCGTCGTACAGGTGCTTCTCGTAGTCGATCTCCTTGAGCCACTCGGCCAGGAAGGCGCGCGCGTCCTCGGCGCCCATGGTGCGGCGGGCCTTGTATTCGAGGTCGTTGATGTAGCGGCCGAACTCGTGCAGCCCCTCTTGCGCGCGTTTGGGCATCACGCTCGGCAGCGAGGGGCTGAACAGCGCCTCGAACAGGCTCAGCTTGTACTGGCTCGCGAAGGTGCCGAGGCTGGCCAGCGTGGTGTGGCCGATGCCGCGCTTGGGGGTGGTCACCGCGCGCAGGAAGGCCGGGTCGTCATCGTTGTTGACCCAGAGGCGGAACCAGCCGCACAGGTCCTTGATCTCGGCACGGTCGAAGAAGCTCTGCCCGCCCGAGACCTTGTACGGGATCTGCGCGCGGCGCAATGCCTGCTCGAACACGCGGGCCTGGTGGTTGGCGCGGTAGAGGATCGCGAAGTCGCGGAACTCCTTGTGCTGCGGGCCCTGCGCGGTGGCGTCGCCGGCGCGCAGGCTCTGGATGCGCGCCACCGTGCGCTCGGCCTCGTGGGCCTCGCTGTCGGCGTCGACGATGCGCACCGGCTCGCCCTCGCCGAGTTCGCTGAACAGCGTCTTCGGGAACAGCTTGGGGTTCGGCCCGATCACGTTGTTGGCGGCGCGCAGGATCGCGCTGGTGCTGCGGTAGTTCTGCTCGAGCTTGATGACCTTGAGGGTCGGGTAGTCGACCGGCAGCTTCTTGAGGTTGTCGAGCGTGGCGCCGCGCCAGCCGTAGATCGACTGGTCGTCGTCGCCCACCGCGGTGAAGCGGCCGCGTTCGCCGACCAGTGCCTTGAGCACCTCGTACTGGGTCGCGTTGGTGTCCTGGTATTCGTCGACCAGCACGTGACCGAGCGCGGCCTGCCATTTGGCGCGCACCTCGTCGTGCTGCTGAAGCAGCTTGAGCGGCATGCCGATCAGGTCGTCGAAGTCCACGCTCTGGTAGGCCGCCAGCCGCTCTTCGTAGCGGGCCATGATGCGCGCCGTGATGCGCTCGTTGTCGTCGGCCGCCTGGGCCTCGGCCTGGGCCGCGTTGAGGCCCATGTTCTTCCACTTGCTGATGGTCCACTGCCAGATCCGGGCGGTGGCCGCGTCGGTGGTGCCGCCGGCGTCCTTGAGGATCTTGGTGACGTCGTCGCTGTCGAGGATGCTGAAGGCCGGCTTCAGGCCCAGCACGGCGCCGTCCTCGCGCATCATGCGCACGCCCAGCGCGTGGAAGGTGCAGACCACCACGTGCCTGGCGTCGCGCCCGATCAGGCCCTTGGCGCGCTCGCGCATCTCGGAGGCCGCCTTGTTGGTGAAGGTGATGGCGGCGATCCGCTTGGGCTCCAGGCCGGCCTGGATCAGGCGCGCGATCTTGTGCGTGATCACGCGCGTCTTGCCCGAGCCCGCGCCCGCAAGGACCAGGCAGGGGCCGTGCATGTAGTTGACGGCTTCTTGTTGCGCGAGATTGAGACCGGAAGACATGGAGTTCGGGAACGGAAGGCGCAAACGGCCAATGATACGGGTGCCTTCGCGGCGGCTCGGCCGGGTGGATGTGCTAGGGCTTCGGCCGAAGCCGGCTCCGGCGCCCACGCACAATCGCTTGCGTGCTGCAGATATTCCTGGTCACCGTTCCCTTCTTCGCCCTGATCGCTGCCGGCTATGCGGCCGCGCGCGGCGGCCTGTTGCCGCTGTCGTCGATTCCGGGGCTGAACGCCTTCGTCCTTTATTTCGCGCTGCCGTGCATGCTGTTCCGCTTCGGTGCCAATGCGCCGATCGACCAGTTGCTGGACGGCGGCGTGGCGCTGGTGTGGGGCCTGAGCGCGTTGATCGTGGTCGGCGCCACGGTGGCCCTGAGCCGCAACGGGCGCATCGGCTGGAACGACGCTGCATTCGGTGCGCTGGTGGCGGCCTTCCCGAACACCGGCTTCATGGGCGTGCCGCTGCTGGTGGCGATCCTCGGCGCCCAGGCGGCCTCGCCCACCATCATCACCATCGCGTTCGACATGATCGTCACCTCGTCGCTGTGCATCGCGCTGTCGCGGCTCGACGGCGCCGACGAACATGGGGCCGCCAAGGCGGCGCGGCAGGCGCTGCGCGGCATCCTGCTGAACCCGATGCCGTGGTCGATCCTGCTGGGCGTGCTGGCCTCGGCGACGCGGCTGGCGCTCCCGGGCCCGGTCGACCGCACGGTCGCGATGCTGGCCGAGGCGGCTTCGCCGGTGGCGCTGTTCACGATCGGCGCGGTGCTGGCGCGCTCGGCGCTGCTGGCGCGCGAGCACCGCGCCAGCGCGGTCGTCGCGCAGGCCCTGGGCAGTGCGGCCGGCGGGCCCGGGTCGCCGCCGCAGGCGCGGCTGGCCGATGTGCTGCCGGTGGTCGCGATCAAGCTGATCGCGCATCCCTTGCTGGTCTACGGCGTCGCCCGCGGTGCCATGGCGCTCGGCCTGCCGCTGGGAACGCCGGCCCTGGTGGCGATCGTGCTGGTGGCCGCGCTGCCCAGCGCCAGCAACGTGTCGATGCTGGCCGAGCGCTTCGGCGCCGACAACGGCCGCATCGCCCGCATCATCCTGTGGAGCACGGTGGCGGCGTTTTTCAGCTTTCCTGTGATCGCGCTCGCCCCCAGGTTGGCTCACTTCGTGTAGCCGCCCACCCCCTACCGGGGGCGCAGTCAGCGGCCCGGCGAAGCCGGTTCCGCGACTGCCCACGAACGGGCGCGCTGCGCGCAGCCGCAGACAGACACAGCGCGCGTTCCCCGGCCGGCGCAGCCAAGCCCGTTGGTGAAACACCGCGGAACCGGCTTCGCCGGGCCGCTGGTGTTGCCCCCGGTAGGGGGTGGGCGCCCCGACACGAAGTGCGGGGCAACCTGGGGGCGAGCTATGGCGTCAGGACCCCGAGCTTGTAGGGGTCGGCATCGGACAGCAGCTCGCAGTGCGACGGGTCGCGCCCTTGCGTGCCGTCGCAATAGAAGGTGTTGTGGACCCGGCCGAACAGCGTGGGGGTCGAGGTGAACAGAACCCCCTGGTTCGGGTTCCAGGTGTCCTTCGCGGCAGGTGCGCCGGAGGCCGGGGCCGGCATCGCGGCGGGGCCGGACTCCCCGGCCGGCGGGTTGAACTCCGCCTGCGTCCGATGCGCCGCATCCTCGCCCCGCCAGCGGCTCGCGAGTTCGCCGGGCTGCGGCCGGCTGGCGACCGGGATCAGCAGCGTGTGGATCTGGAAGCCGCGCCCGAAACGGTGCTCCTTGCCGGCCAGGAACGCGAAGGCGCAAGCTGCCTGGCACTGGCCCTTGGCCTCGGTGTTGACGCCAGCGGCCTGGATCGCACGCGCATACGCCCTGGCGACCTCGGCCGAGCCGCCGAGCGCGTTCTCGAAGACCACTGTGCGCACCTGGCCGCTGGCCAGCTGCGACTCGAAATCCTTGAGGGCGCTGCCATCGAGCATGCCGCTGACCAGCAGCCGGCTGCCTTCGAGCTCCAGCTCCGCCGCCGGTGCGCCGGTGGCCAGGCAAGCAATCGCAAGGCCCAGGCCCCACAAAGTCCCAGAGAGCGTCTTCATGAGATGACCTTTCGCAGAACCCCGCAGTGGGTCCTGACGCATCCATAGCTTGGGCAGCGAGCCCGCGCTTCGTCAACCGTTGTTGCAGAGTATTTCGTGCTTTTCTCTCACGAAGAAGGGGTTTGCGTGAACTATTGCCTTTGGCTAATGCTTCTGTATTCAGAAGCGCTGCTAAAGTGGGCTCCTGCATCGGGAGAGTGGCATGACGACTTGGACACGCGGGGTGCTGTGGATGGTGTGGCTGGCCGTCGTCGGCTGGCTGTGGCTCGGCGGGGCGCTCGGAACCGGGGCTGCCCTGGCAGCGGCCGTGCTGAGCCTGCTGCTCTTCGTCCCCGGGGCTGTCCGACGCCGCCGATCCGGCCTCCAGTACGTGGAAATGGGCAAGGAGCCGGTCGGGTTGCTGTAGCGCTCCCGGTTCCGCGGCGTTCCCCCAATGGGCGCGCCGCTCGCGTCAGATGCTCTGCGGATCGACGTCCACCAGCCAGCGGATCACGCCCTTGCCCTCGGGCTGTCGGCGCAGCGCGTGCAGCAGCGGCTGCCATTCCGCCAGCAGCCGCTGCAGGGCGGCGCGCGAGCCGCTCTCGATCAGCATCTGCGCCCGCTCCACATTGGCCACCCGCTGGATCGCGAGCGGCACCGCGGGGTAACGCGTGACCCGGTCGGCGCCCGGCAGCGCGTCGGCCGCGGCACTGGCGGCATTCAGGAATGCCTGCGCCGCGTCCTGCGTGCGCGCGTCGGCCCTGAGCAGCGCCTGGAAGGCGAATGGCGGCATGCCGGCGGCCGCGCGCTCCTCCAGTTCGCCCTGGGCGAAGGCCGCATAGTCGTGCCGCCGCAGGGCGGCGAACAGCGGGTGCTGCGGATGATGGGTCTGGATCCACATCTCGGCGGTCGCCTCCTGCGCCGTCAGGTAGGCGGCATCGCGTCCGGCCCGGCCGGCCGACTGCATCAGGAGGCTGAACAGCCGCTCGGGCGCCCGGAAGTCGCTCGAGAACAGCGCGCCATCGGGGTTGATGGCCGACACCAGCGTGATGCGGCGGAAGTCGTGGCCCTTGGCGATCATCTGCGTGCCCACCAGCACGTCGACCTCGCCGGCGTGCACCGCGGCGAGCTGCGACTCGAGCGCCCCCTGCTTGCGCGTGCTGTCGGCGTCGATGCGGGCCACGCGCACCGCGCTGCCGTCGGGCCGCCGGACCGCGGCGAACAGTTCGCCCAGGTGCTCCTCCAGGCGCTCGGTGCCGCGCCCGACCGGTGCGATGTCGGGATTGCCGCAGGCCGGGCAGGCGCGCGGCACGCGCTCGGTGAAGCCGCAGTGGTGGCAGCGCAGCGTGCGGTCGATCTTGTGGAACACGCGGTAGGCGCTGCAATGCGGGCATTCGCTCTTCCAGCCGCAGTCGCCGCAGGCCAGCACCGGTGCGTAGCCGCGCCGGTTCAGGAACACCATGCTCTGCTCGCCGCGCGCGATGCGCTGGCCGATGGCGTCGAGCAGCGCGCCCGACAGCACGGTCTTCGGCGGCTGCAGGTTCATGTCGACCAGCCGCACCGCGGGCAACGCGCCGGCACCGACGCGCGAGGGCATCGCCAGCCGCAGGTAGTTGCCGCCGGCGTCCTCGCCCTCGGCCGGCCGGCTGCGATGCCAGCTTTCGAGCGATGGCGTCGCCGAGCCGAGGATCACCTTGGCACCCTCGCGCCGGCCGCGCCAGACGGCCAGGTCGCGGGCCGAGTAGCGTGCGCCTTCCTGCTGCTTGTAGCTGGGGTCGTGTTCCTCGTCGACCACGATCAGCCGCAGCGCCGGCATCGAGGCGAACACCGCCATCCGGGTGCCGAGCACGATGCGCGCGGCGCCGCCGTGCGCCGCCAGCCAGCTGGCGAGCCGTTGCGGGTTCGTCATGCCGCTGTGCAGCGAGACCACCGAGTCGGCGCCGAAACGCGCCTTGAAGCGGGCTTCGAGCTGCGGCGTCAGGTTGATCTCGGGCACCATCACCAGCGCCTGCGCCTCGGGCTCGCGCTCGAGCAGCGTCGCCACGCAGCGCAGGTAGACCTCGGTCTTGCCGCTGCCGGTGCTGCCGAACAGCAGGAAGGGGCCGGGCTCGGCATCGAAGCGGGCCAGCGCGGCGGCCTGCTCGGCGGTGAGCGCCACCGCGGGGGCGTCGGGCGCTGCGTTGCCGGCGCGCGCCGCAGGGGCTTGGCGCTTGAGCCGCCGTGCCAACTGGACCGCGCTCAGGTCCCGCAACTGCGGCGGCAGGGCCGCCAGCGCGATCTCGCCAAGCGAGCGCTGGTAGTAGCGCGCGGCGAAGGCCACCAGGTCGCGCCAGGGCTCGCCCAGCGCAGGCAGGGCGTCCAGGGCGCCGGCGACCGGCTTGAGTTCCATCGGGGAAGGCGGGTCGGCCTCCAGGCTGCGCACCGCCCAGGCCACGCCCAGCACCTCGCGGCGGCCCAACGGCACCCGCACGAGGGCCCCCGGAGTCAGGGCGACGTGGCTTTTGTAGCTAAGTACATCCCCTAGTGCACTGTGCGCCGGGGTCTGGACGGCGACGTCGATGCACCAGTTCAAGGCGGGTTCCCGCTGCGCGGGTTTGTTAAAGCGACTTTGAGCAAATGGACTTAAGTTGTTGATTTTTCAGTGCTTTGCGGTCCATCCAGAGTTTCTGTGGATAACTTTGTTGATATCCGGCCTCGACTCGTCGCCAGCCCTTGAAAATCAAGGCTTCGGCTGGAATGCACGCAAAAAAAGCAAAGTTCAAAACCTATATGAATCAATGACTTAGCTTCGCTATCGCTTTAGGAGCAGCCTTTATCGAGCGTCAGATGTTTTTGCGCACCGCAGCAGCCGTTTTGTGCATAAGTCAGTCCCTCCTCACCGTTTTGGCGCTTGACAAACGCTCGGGCAGTCGATCTCCGGTGCTTACAAGTCATAACAATGCGCTCAGGAACGAAGCAGGCGCGACTGCGCATGCACCGCGTTCACGAGGGCTGCCACGTGGTCGGGCGGGGTGAACTGGCTGATGCCATGGCCCAGGTTGAACACGTGCGTCGCTCCGGTGGTGTCCGGGTCGGTGTGCGGGCGGCCGAAGCTCTGCAGCACCTTGGCTACTTCCTCTTCGATCTGGCGCGGCTGCGCGAACAGCACATTGGGGTCGATGTTGCCTTGCAGGGCCTTGCCCGCCGGGCCTTCTCCCACCAGCGCGCGCGCGCGTCCGAGGTTGACGGTCCAGTCCAGCCCCAGCACTTCGCAGTCGAGCGGCTGCATCTCTTCGAGCCAGAGTCCGCCGCCCTTGGTGAACACGATGCGCGGCACCGGCCGGCCGTCGGCGCCGTTGCGCTTGAGCTGCGACAGCACGCGCTGCGTGTAGGCCAGGCTGAAGGCCTGGAAGGCGCCGTCGGCCAGCACGCCGCCCCAGCTGTCGAACACCATCACGGCCTGGGCGCCAGCGTCGATCTGCGCGTTGAGGTAGGCGGCCACGGCGTCGGCGTTGACGGCCAGCAGCCGGTGCATGAGGTCGGGGCGGCTGTAGAGCAGGGTCTTGACTTGCCGGTAGTCGCTCGACCCCGCGCCCTCGACCATGTAGCAGGCCAGTGTCCACGGGCTGCCCGAGAAGCCGATCAGCGGCACCCGGCCGGCGAGCGCGCGGCGGATCGACGTGACGGCATCGAAGACGTAGCGCAGCTTGTCCATGTCGGGCACGGCCAGGGCTGCGATCGAGGCCTCGTCGCGCACCGGCCGAGCGAATCGCGGGCCTTCGCCGGCCTCGAACGAGAGGCCGAGCCCCATCGCGTCGGGCACCGTCAGGATGTCGGAAAACAGGATCGCGGCATCGAGCGCGAAGCGCTTGAGCGGCTGCAGCGTGACCTCGGTCGCGAAATCCACGTTGGTGGCCAGGCCCATGAAGCTGCCGGCCTTGGCCCGGGTGGCCAGGTACTCGGGCAGGTAGCGTCCGGCCTGGCGCATCAGCCAGACGGGGGTGTGGTCGGTGGCCTGGCGCCAGCAGGCGCGCAGGAACGTGTCGTTCTTCAGGGGGGCGAAAGGCATCCTGCGATTGTCGCAGGGGCATCGAATGACCTTGGCGCAGCAGCGTTTTGGCATGCGCCTTCGTCGCGGCCGGGCGGCTCGGGCCGGCGCCGGGCCGCCCCCTCGGGGAGCGTGGGTCCGGTCAGGACTTGTACTTGATGGAACAGCCGTAGGGCCGGGTGGCCGCGGCGCTGATCGCCTTGCCCCCGAAGGCTTCGCCGAGCGCCTGGTTGACGTAGTTGGTGGCGGTCTTGATGTCCTCGGCGCGGGACGAGGGGATGCTGTCGATGCCGCCGGCATAGACCAGCGTGCCCTTGGGGTCGACGATGAAGATGTGCGGCGTCGTGCGGGCCCCGTAGGCGCGGCCGATGACCCCGTCTTCGTCCATCAGCACGGCCGTCGGCGCGCCCGATTGCGCCTTCATCCAGGCAGCCAGCGCCGCCGGCTTCAGGTAGTCGCTGGCGCCGCGCTCGGTCGAATTGATGGCCAGCCAGACCACGCCCTGGGCGGTGGCGGCCTTCTGCGTGGCGGGCATGTTGCCGCTGCCGTAGTGCTTGCCGACGAAGGGGCAGCCCGGGTTGGTCCATTCGAGCACCACGAACTTGCCGGCGAAATCCGACAGGCGGTGCTGCGCGCCGGCGGTGTCGACGGCGACGAAATCGGGTGCGGGCTGGCCGACGGCGGGCGCGGCGGCGGCTTGCGCGTTCATCAGGAAGGTGGCGCCGAGTGCGACGGCGGCCGTCATGATGGCGCGCCGCGAGGCTCGACTGAGGGCGGCGCGGGCATCGCGCGCGGCGCGGTAGGAACGCGAGGCGGAGGATGACGATGACATGGTCAGCTTGTACTCCCGGTGATAAATACTCAACAACTGCGACAGCTTAGAACAGATTCCTCATGTTCATGTGACAACCCGTTAAGGCCGGCGCCGGGCCGCCCCAAGGCGGCCTGCGGCCCCCTCGGGGGGGCAGCGACCACACGCAGTGAGGGAGCGTGGGGGCTAAGGCCGGCGCCGGGCCGCCCCAAGGCGGCCTGCGGCCCCCTCGGGGGGCAGCGACCACACGCAGTGAGGGAGCGTGGGGGCCAGTAAGGCCGGCGCCGGGCCGCCCGAGGCCTCGAAGGAGCCAATGATCCCCGGGTCAAAGCGCCGCAAGCGCGGCGCGCAGTTCATCCTTGCCGAGTATTTCCGTCAGCACCACGGGCGGCTTTCCCGGTGCTTGCAAGACATAGACCGGGACCCCGCTGCGCCCGAGCGCGGTCAGCGCCGCGGTGATGGCCGGGTCGCGCCGGGTCCAGTCGGCACGCAGCAGCGCGACCTGGCGGGCGTCGAAATCGGCCAGCACCTCGGCGTCGTCCAGCGTGCTGCGCTTGTTGTACTGGCAGGTCACGCACCAGGCGGCCGTGAAATCCACGAACACCGGCCGGCCGGCGGCCGCCAGTTCGCGCGCGCGTTCGGCTGACCAGGGCTGCCAGCGCTGGCCCGTGGCTGCCGAGGTGGCTGCGGGCTCGGCCGGCCGCACCACATGGCCGCCGATGGCGCCCGCCAGCACGGCGGTCAGGGCCACGGTCAGGCCGGTGAGCACGAGCCGGGTGCGGCCGCGCAGCGTCAGGGCCCAGGCGATGGCGGCGAGGCACACGAGCAGGCCCAGCAGGGCGCCGGCGCCGTCGATGCCGCTTTGCTGGCCCAGCACCCAGACCAGCCAGGCGACCGTGGCGAACATCGGGAACGCGAGCAGGCGGCGCAGCGTGTTCATCCAGGCGCCGGGCCTGGGCAGCAGGCGGGCCACGGCCGGCACGAAGCCGGCCGCCAGGTAGGGCAGGGCGAGGCCGAAGCCGAGCACGCCGAACATCAGCAGGGCCTGGCTGGCGGGCAGGCCGATCGCGAAGCCCAGCGAGGCGCCCATGAACGGCGCGGTGCAGGGCGAGGCGACCACCACCGCGAGCACGCCCGAGAGGAAGTCGTTGGCCAGCGGATGGCGGGCCTGGACGGCGCCGAGCGACGCCGGCGCCATGCGGCCGAACTCGAACAGGCCGGCCAGGTTGAGGCCGATCAGGGTGAACAGGGCCGCGAGGACGGCCACCACGGCGGGCGACTGCAGCTGGAAGCCCCAGCCGAGTTGCGCGCCCGCGGCGCGCAACGCCAGCATCGCGCCACCCAGCGCCAGGAAGGACAGGACCACGCCGCCGGTGTAGGCCAGTGCGGCCAGCCGATGGGCGCGCCGGTCGTCGGCATGGCGCGTGAAGCCGAGCACCTTGATCGCGAGCACCGGGAACACGCAGGGCATCAGGTTCAGCAGCAGGCCGCCGATCAGCGCGCCCAGGAGGGCGACGATGAAGCCGCCTGCGGCCTGTGGCTGCGGCACCGCGGCATTGGCTTCGAGCGCGGCCTGCAAGGCCGGCGAGACCTGGGCCGGGGCCGCGGTGGCCGGCCAGACACCGGCGACCGGCGCCTCGGCGCGCCAGGCGATCGGCTGGCCGGCCTGCCGGTCGGCCTCGGCGAGCGTCACCACTACCGGCATCAGCGCCGGGCTGGCGCTGCGCTGCGCCGCCAGCGGCACGGTGGCGGTCCAGGCCTCGCCCTGCCAGGCCTGCGTCCAGTCCTTGCCCTGCACGGCGGCGGAGTGGATCACTTCGGCGGTTTCGGGGAAGAATTCGAGGGTCTTGCCTTGTGCGGCGGCGGGCAGGCCTTCGAGGCGGACCTGCAGCTTGTCGCCGTCCACCGTGATCTGGCCCGGCCGGGCCAGCGGCGCCGGCTGCGCCGCGAAGGCGGCATCGAATTCCGCCTTGTGAAGCGCCGTCGAGCCCTGCAACGGCAGCTTGAGCAGGAACTCGCCTTCTTCGGGTATGCACTCTTTGCTGCACACCAGCCAGGAAGCCTTGAGCCTGACGTCGATCTGGGCGGCACCCGCGAGGGCCGGCTGCGGCTTGAAATCGGGCGCCACCGTGAGCGGCACCGGCAGCAGCAGCGTGTCCTCGTAGCCGAAATTGGCCAGGTTGCCGATCCGGATCTTCCTCGGCACCGGCCAGGCGATGTCGCCGGTGGAGACGCCTGCCGGGAGCGACCAGGCCAGTTCGGTCGGCAGGCCGGAGTCGCCCGCGTTCTTCCAGTAGGTGTGCCAGCCGGGCTGGTGCACGATCTGCAGGCCGAGCCAGACCGGCGCACCGGGGGTCACGCCGTCCGGCGCATGGGCGACCAGTTCGGCCCGTACGTGCGGGGTCGTGACCACCGGGCCGATACGGGAAGTCAGCTGGGCCGCGGCTGGCAGGCAGACTGCGAAGGCGGCGAAGAGAAAACTCGCGAAACGAAGGCGGGAAAGATGAGGCATGCCGTCAGTCGGAGCGGGCCGGCGCGGCGAAGTTCCGGCGCCGGCTCACGAGCCCCACCCCAGCACCACGCGCCGGCTGTTGGCGCTCTTCTTCTCGATCTTGGTGACCACCACGGCGCCGATCTCGCGCGTGTTCGCGACGTGCGTGCCGCCGCAGGGCTGGAAATCGATCGCCTGGCCCTCTCCCACGGGTCCGATGCGGATCGTTCGGACCGTGCCCGTGCCGCGCGGCGGCTGCACGCTCATGCTCTTCACCAGGGCCGGATTGGCGTCGAGCTCGGCATCGCTGATCGCGCCGACGGCCAGCGGGTGGGCGGCAGCCACCAGCCGCGCCAGGCCGGCCGTCAGGGCCTCCTTGTCGAGCGGCTCGGTCATGTGGAAGTCGAGCCGCGTGTAGTCGGGCGTGATCGAGCAGCCGTTGACCGGCTGCGGCACCAGGTGGCACAGCAGGTGGGTCGCGGTGTGGAAGCGCATCAACCGGTGCCGGCGCTCCCAGTCGATGCGTGCGGTCACGCGGTCGCCGGGCCGCAGCGCGGCCGCCAGCGCCTCCTGGCCGGGCGCGGGCACGTGGAGGATCCGGTCGGTCGGCCGGCCTTCGGCATCCTTGGCCTTGCGGGTGTCGGCGATGGCGAGTTCGCGGCCGTCGGCCAGCAGCAGCCGGCCGCTGTCGCCGGCCTGGCCGCCGCCCATCGGATAGAACACCGTGCGGTCGAGCAGGATGCCGGCCTCGTCGACGCCCATCACGAGGGCCTCGCACTCGCGCAGGTAGGCATCGGAACGGAACAGGTCGTCGGTCATGGGTCGATGGTAGCGGTGCGGCCGGACGGGGGTGCGCCGACCTTCGCAAGCGCCTACGGGCGACAATGTGTCGCGGCGCCGCCGGCATCATTCACCGATGCGCCAAAGGACTTCCACCATGACGATGCCCCATCCCTCGCGGCGGTGGCTGCTCGCGCCGATCGCCGCCGCGCTGCTGCTGGCCGCCTGCGGCGACAGGGCGACGCTGCCGCCCGAAGCGGAAACCGGCCCGACGCCGACGCTGCCGGCGCCGAACCCCACCCTGCTGCCCACCGTGAACATCGCGCCCTCGGTGGGCTGGACCGACACCGCGGGCCCCACCGCGCCCGAGGGCTTCGCGGTGACGGCGCTGGCCCGCGGGCTCGACCATCCGCGCATGGTCTACGCCTTGCCCAACGGCGACGTGCTGGCGGTCGAGAGCAACCAGCCGCCCAAGCCCGCGGGCGGCCACGGCGGCGGCCTCGTTGCCGAGATCCGGCGGAAGGTCACGGGCCTGGTCCAGAAGCGCGCCGGCGCGGACGTGCAGAGCGCCAATCGCATCACCCTGCTGCGCGACGCCGACAACGACGGGGTGGCCGAGCTGCGGCAGGTGTTCATGCAGGACCTGGTGTCGCCGTTCGGCGTCGTGCTGGTCGGCGGCGAACTCTTCATCGCCAATGCCGACGCGCTGGTCAAGGTGCCCTACGTCGAGGGCCAGACCACCATCACCGCGGCGCCGGTGAAGGTGACCGACCTGCCCGCGGACCCCAATCACCACTGGACCAAGCACGTCGTCGCCAACCGCGAGGGGACCAAGCTCTACGTCAGCGTCGGCTCCAACAGCAACGTGGGAGAGAACGGGCTCGAGGTCGAGGAGGGGCGGGCCGCGATCTGGGAGGTAGATCTCCAGAGCGGCGAGAAGCGCCTGTTCGCGAGCGGGCTGCGCAACCCGACCGCGCTCGCCTGGGAGCCGGACACCAACGTGCTGTGGGCCGTGGTCAACGAGCGCGACGAGCTCGGCAGCGACCTGGTTCCCGACTACCTGACCTCGATCAAGGACGGCGCCTTCTATGGCTGGCCCTGGAGCTACTTCGGCGGCTACGTCGACACGCGGGTGCAGCCGCAGCGCCCCGACATGGTCGCCAAGGCCGTGGTGCCCGACTACGCGCTGGGCTCGCACCGCGCGCCGCTCGGCATCGCGTTCTCGAATCCGCGCGGCATGCCGCCGGAATTCGCCAGCGGCGCCTTCATCGGCGAACACGGCTCCTGGAATCGCAGGCCGCTCGCGGGCTACAAGGTGGTCTTCGTGCCCTTCATCGGCGGCCGGCCGAGCGGCCCGCCGGTCGATTTCCTGACCGGCTTCCTGAGCGCGGACGACAAGGCGCAGGGCCGGCCGGTGGGCGTGGCGCTTGACAGGCGCGGTGCCCTGCTGGTGGCCGACGACGTCGGCAACGTCGTCTGGAAAGTCAGGAAGAAGTAGCGATTGCCGCCGCCGGGTCTCAGAACCCTGCCAGAACCACCTTGCCCTGCGCCTTGCCGCTCTCGATCAGCGCGTGGGCGCGGCGCAGGTTGGCGGCATTGATGGTGCCGAAGGCCGCGTTGGCGGTGGTGCGGATGCGGCCGGCGTCCACCAGTTGCGCGACTTCGGCGAGCAGTTCGCCCTGGCGCGCCATGTCGGGTGTCTCGAACTTCGAGCGCGTGAACATCATTTCCCAGTGCAGCGAGATGCACTTGCCCTTGAGCGCCATCGCGTCGAGCGACGGCATGTCGTCGATCACCGCCAGTTGGCCCTGGGGCTTGAGGCTCTCGATGATCTGGGCGTAGTGCTGGCCCGTCTGCGTCAGGCTGGCGACCGTGTCGACCTCGCCGATGCCCGCGGCCTTCAGCTCCGCGGCCAGCGGCTTCGCGTGGTCGATCACCGCGTGCGCGCCGAGCGCGAGGCACCAGGCGCGCGTTTCGGCGCGCGAGGCGGTGGCGATCACGCGCAACCGGGTGAGCTGACGCGCCAGCTGGATCAGGATCGAACCGACACCGCCGGCGCCGCCGACGATCAGCAGGGTCTGGCCGGCGCCGCCGTCCCGGGGCACGCGCAGGCGGTCGAACAGCAGCTCATAGGCCGTGATCGTGGTCAGCGGCAGCGCGGCGGCCTGGGCGTCGTCGAGGCTCTGGGGCGCCAGCGCCGCGATGCGCTCGTCCACCGCGTGCAGCTCGCTGTTGGCGCCGGGCCGCACGATCGAGCCGGCGTAGTAGACCCGGTCGCCGGGCTTGAACCGCGTGACCGCCGTGCCGACCGCCTCGACCGTGCCGGCCGCGTCCCAGCCCAGCACCCTGGCCTGGCCGGCGTCCGGCGCTGCGTTGCGACGCACCTTGGTGTCGACCGGGTTGACGGAGATCGCCTTCACGCGCACCAGCAGGTCGCGGGCGCCCGGCGTGGGATCCGGCAGCTCGAGGTCTTCGAGCGCGGCGGGGTTGTCGATGGGGAGCGATTGGCGATAGCCGATGGCTTTCATGGGGCGTCCTGGGTCGTTGCGATGCCGGGACTGTAGAGTGGCAAACACAAATTGATAAGCTGACATTTCGAAGCATTACTTTCAAATGAAAATTGAAAATACCGCCGATCTGCGGGTGCTGGTCCACACCGCTCGGGCGGGCACGCTCACCGCCGCGGCATCGGCGCTCGGCATCACGCCGGCGGCGGCCAGCGCGACGCTCAAGCGGCTCGAGTCGCAGCTCGGCGTCCGCCTGTTCGAACGCTCGACCCGGGCCATGCGCCTGACCCCCCAGGGCCAGACGCTGCTCGACTACGCGGTGCGCGCCTTCGAGTTGCTGGCCGAGGGCGAGTCGCTGGTGCTGGCCGACCGTGGCGCGCTGGTCGGCACCGTGCGCGTGGCGGCGCCATCGGACCTCACGCGGGTCGTGCTGCTGCCCTGGCTCGACGAGTTCCTCGACCTGCACCCGGGCCTGCAGCTGTCGCTCTCGGTCGGCGACCGGCCGCTCGACGTCACCCGCGACGAGGTCGACGTCGCGCTGCGCTATGGCCCGCTGGCCGATTCGCGGCTGGTGGCGCGGCGGCTCGCCGAATCGCGGCCGGCGCTGTGCGCGTCGCCCGCCTACCTGCGCCGCCATCCGGCGCCGCAGACGCCGCAGGACCTGCTGCAGCACAACTGCCTCACCTTCCACCGCGGCGGGCGACGCCAGCGGCTCTGGCGCTTCGTGCGCAACGGCCACTGGACCGAGGTGCGGGTGGACGGCGACCGGGTGGTCGACGACGCCTCGCTGGCGCGCGAGTGGGCCTTGGCCGGGCGCGGCATCACCTTGAAGTCGGCGCTCGACCTGCAGCGCGACGTGGCGTCCGGCGCCCTGGTGCATCTGCTGCCTGAATGGGAGACCGAGCCCTATCCGCTGCACGCGCTGCTGCCCAGCGGCCGCTTCGTCCCGGCGCGGGTGCGGGCGCTGGTGGACTTCCTGGCGCTCAAGTTCGAGGCTGCCCCGGCGCGAACAGGCTCTAAGATTGCCGCATGACAGCCCCCGCCAGCCGCTTCTGGTCCCAGCTCACGACGCGTGATTTCGCCGCCCTCGACCCGGCGGCGACCGTCGCGGTGCTGCCGCTCGGCGCCACCGAGCAGCATGGCCCGCATCTGCCGCTCGGGGTCGACTCCGCGCTCGCCGACGGCATCGTGGCGGCCACGCTGCCCCTGCTGCCGGCCGATCTTCCGGTGCTGTTCCTGCCGACCCAGCAGATCGGACTGAGCCCCGAGCATGCGCGCTTCCCGGGCACGCTGACCCTGTCGTCCGGCACGCTGATCCGGCTCTGGAGCGAGATCGGCGCCGGCGTCGCGCGCGCGGGGGTGCGCAAGCTGGTGTTCTTCAATGCTCACGGCGGGCATTCGGGCGCGATGGACATCGTCGCGCGCGAGCTGCGGGCGGCGCACGGCCTGATCGTCTACAGCACCAGCTGGTTCAACCTGCCGCTCGGCGAGGCCGGCGCGCAGTTCAGCGCCGATGAGCAGCGCTTCGGCGTGCATGCCGGCGAGATGGAAACCTCGATGATGCTGGCGCTGGCGCCCGGGCAGGTGGCGATGGCCGCGGCCCGCGACTTCGGCTCCACGTCGCGCCAACGCGCCGCCGACTACGCGATCCTCGGCAACGGTCGCAGCGCCAAGCTCGGCTGGGCGATGGAGGACTACAACCCCGAGGGCGCGGCCGGCAATGCCGCCGCCGCCACCGCTGAAAAGGGGCGGGCGCTGGTCGATGCCAGCGCCACGCAGCTGGCCGCCCTGCTGGCCGAGGTGTCGCGCTTGCCGCTGGCCACCGCCCACACGCAGCCGCTGCCCTGAGCGCGACGTCACGCGCGGGTTGCCGGCGCCCGCTATCATCAAATCAATGCCGCCTCCGGCGGTGCGCCTGCCGCCTCAACCCACACCAAGGATCCGTATGAGCATCGTCTGGACCATTCTGATCGGCTTCGTTGCGGGCCTGGTGGCGCGCGCGATCAAACCGGGCGACGACTCGGCCGGCTTCATCATCACCACCCTGATCGGCATCGCCGGCTCGCTGATCGCGACCTACGTCGGCCAGGCCATGGGCTGGTACACCGCGGGCCAGGGAGCGGGCTTCATCGCCTCGGTGGTCGGCGCGATCGTGCTGCTGTTCATCTACGGCCTGATCAAGCGCAAGACCTGATCCTGCGCAGCGCGCGCGCATGCCGGTCCGCAAGGCGCGCAGCCGCCACCACCACCACGTCTACGTGGTCGAGCTCGACGACCGCGTCTGGAACGTGGCGCGCTTCCGGCGTGCGAACCCCGACTATCGCCTGGGCATGCCCTTCGTCTACGTCGGCATGACCGGGCTCGATCCGGATGTGCGCTTCGACAAGCACAAGGCCGGTATCCAGGCCAACAGCTTCGTGCGTGACTACGGCTTGCGGCTGCTGCCCAGGCTGTACGCGATGTACAACCCGATGCCCTACGAAGCCGCGCGCGAGATGGAGGTCGAACTCGGCATCGCCCTGCGCGAGGCGGGTTACGGGGTCTGGCAGGCCTAGCAGGCGGCGCCCCGCGCACGCCGAGGTTCAGGAGTAGGTGACCCAGCCCTCGTACGCCGGGCCGTCGAGGTGCGGCAGCGTGTTGTAGGTCACCAGCATGTGGCGCTTCGGCGTGAACGCGAATTCGGTCACGGCGGTATTGCGGATTCGCAGGTTGAGCTCGACGGTGGTCTCGGGACTGGTGCCCAGCACATGGCCGACGGCCGTGCTGATCGGCCCGCCACTCGACACCACGAGCACCTTGGCGCCATGGTGCCGGTCGCGCACATGGTCGAGGGCGGTCGTCACCCCGGTCAGGAAGTCCACATAGCTCGGCATGCCGACCGGTTCGGTGCGGCCCTGCATCCAGGCGCCGAGCCCCTCGCGCAACAGGCGGAAATGGTGGCGGTACATCTCCGGCGTGTCGGGCTTCTCCAGCTTGCCGGAATGGATGGTGGCAATGATCGCCTCGCTGTCGTATTCGTTGAGGCCGGGCCAGGGCAGCACGTCCTGGCGCTCGAGCCCCAGGCCTTGCGCGATCCCCTCCCAAGTCTGGCGATGGCGCTTCAGCGTGCCGGTGATCACCGCATCGAAGCGCATGCCGCGCTCGCGCCAGTACTCGCCCAGCCGGACCGCCTGCCTGCGGCCCAGGTCGCTGAGCTGGTCGTAGTCGGCCGCACCGAAGCTGGCCTGTCCGTGGCGCACGAGATAAAGAGTTCCCATGGCGAGCGATTCTGCCCACGAGGCTCGCCCCATAGGGTCGCGGCGGCGACGTCCGGGCCGGGATCCCACCCAGTGCCCCCCCGTCACAGCTGACCCGGTCAAGAGGGCGGTGAGCTGACGATCTCGCAACCTCGGACTTTCTCGCTATGAATGGCGCGGTGGAGGGGCAGGTCAAAGGGGCTGAAAGTTTCGGATTTTTCTCATATCGGAAATTCGTCGAGCAAGGAATTGGGCTTCGGACTTGGGATGGACTTAACTTTAGTTCATGGTGAAAGAATCTTCTGTCCACTGCCTGAGCATTCCTGGTTAGGTCGGCTTCGCCCACCTCCTCCGACGCCTCCGCGACGAGAAAGGCACCACAGCGCCATAAGCGCCGATCCTTTTTTATGAAAAGCCGAGTCTCCAGTGGTCAAAAATTGAGTGAGTGCTTACGTTCGGAGAATTAATTTCCGGAGATCTTTCACGTTCGTGAACCGCCGGCCGGTGGCCCGTGTAATTCTTTTCGGATATTTCTCATATGTTTCGAAAGGTGTTTTTCCTACCATTGAGTTCAAGTCATTGCTCTGCGCATTTGCCCGGTTCATGCGATCGGGGTCGAGGGCAATCGAAGACCGATTACTTATTGAATTTGCGAGGAAAGACCATGAACAAGACATATCGTGTAATTTTGAACAAGGCGACGGGCACCTGGACTGCGGTTTCGGAAGTTGCCCGTGGGCAAGGCAAGGGCGGCGCCAAGGCATTGGCGAGTGCGGTCTTGGTCATGGGCCTTTTTGCCGTCAGCAATGGCGCCACCGCAGGTTATGCCGCGGGCGGCGGCACGGCGGGGGGGGATCTAAACGCCGTTGCAGTCGGCTGTGGCGACGCAACAGGAGGCGGTTCTATCGCCTTGGGTGGAGATTGCGGCACCCAGCCTAGTGCACGAGCTACGGCAGCAGGCAGTGTTTCAATCGCGATGGGATATAACACGCACGTTTTTGGTACCGCTTCCCAGGGAAGTATGGCTCTCGGTTCGGGTGCCCAAGTTGGGACGTCCTCGTCAGGGGGGGCTGCCTTCGCGACAGCAATTGGGCGAAATGCCATGATTGGCGACGGCGCGACCAGTGCCGTGGCTTTGGGCGGCTCCGCCACGGTTACGAGCAACGCGGTCAATGCGGTCGCCGCCGGTGCGAACGCGACTGCCAGCGCAGCCAACAGCGTTGCACTGGGCGGGGGCGCCGTGGCGAATCGCGGTGCGGTTTCCGGTGTTGCGGACGCCCTGTCCTATAGCGGCGCCAGAGTGACGACCACCACCGGTGCAGTTTCGGTCGGCTCGGTGACTGCGCAGCGCCAGATCACGAACGTCGCGGCAGGCACGCAGGATACCGACGTGGTTAATCTCGGGCAGGTCAAGGCCGTGAAAACGGTCGTCGATTCCAATGCTGCGGCCATGGCGAGCGCGCTGGGCGGCGGCTCGGCGGTCAAGGCGGACGGCACGATTTCGGCGCCGAGCTACACGGTGGGCGGCACGACGGTCAACAACGTGGGCGCAGCGATCACCAACCTGGACACCCGCACCACGAGCAACACCACCAACATCGATAGCCTGACCAGCAACGTCAACAGCGGTTCGGTGGGCTTGGTGAAGCAGAACGCGACGACCAATGCGATCACGGTGGCAGCCGACAAGGCGGGCACGTCGGTGAACTTCGCTGGCACGGCCGGTGAGCGCACCCTGAGTGGCGTGAAGGACGGCACGCTGGCGGCAAGCAGCAAGGAAGCGGTGAGCGGCGGACAGTTGTTCACGACCAATCAGAACGTGACGGCCAACACCAACGCGATCGGCGTACTGGACACCCGCGTGACGACAGTGGAAGGCTCGGTGACGAACCTGACCAACAACATGAACAGCGGTTCGGTGGGTCTGGTGAAGCAGGACGCGACGACCAACGCGATCACGGTGGCAGCCGACAAGGCTGGCACGTCGGTGAACTTCGCTGGCACGGATGGCGCGCGCACTCTGAGCGGCGTGAAGGCGGGCACGCTGGCGGCGGGCAGTAAGGAAGCAGTGAACGGCGGTCAGCTGTTCGCGACCGGCCTGGTCGATGACAATGGCAACGCGCTCAAAGCGCTGACCTACGACAGTGCGGCCAAGGACAGCATCACGCTGGGTGGCACCGGTGCCACGGCCCCGGTCAAGCTGAAGAATGTCGCCGACGGTACCGACGAGACCGACGCCGTCAACGTACGCCAGCTCCAGTCGACCGGCCTGATCGATGACAACGGAAAGTCGCGGGATGCCGTGACCTACGACGCCGGCTCCAACCGCGGCGTGGTGACCTTCGGCGGCGGTGCGGACGGCACCTTGCTGACCAACGTGCGTGATGGCCAGATCGGTGCCGGCAGCCGTGATGCGGTGAACGGCGGCCAGATCGATTCGCTGCGTGCCAGCCTGCAGACCCAGATCACCAACATCGATGGCCGCGTCACGAACGTCGAAACCAACGGCGTCGGTGGCGGCAGCCCGTCTTACATCGACAGCAACGCCAAGGGCAGCAGCGACAACAAGGCCAATGCCGGTGACTCGGCGGGTGTGGCGGTCGGCTACAACGCCAATGCAACCGGCGACAACGCGTCAGCGTTGGGCCAGAACGCCACGGCCTTGGGCAGCTACGGCACGGCCGTCGGTAACGACAGCCACGCCGCGGGCGCCAATGACACGGCCCTGGGTGGCAACGCCAAGGTGTACGCCGACGGCAGCGTGGCGGTGGGTGCCAACACGGTGGTCTCGGCTGCCGCGACCAATGCGGTGGCCGTGGGTGCCGATGCGCAGGTGAATGCGGCATCCGGTACGGCCATCGGCCAGGGTGCTTCGGTGACTGCCGCGGCCACGGGTGCAGTGGCCCTGGGTCAGGGCTCGGTGGCTGACCGCGCCAACACGGTGTCGGTGGGCTCGGCAGGCAACGAGCGTGCGATCGCCAACGTGGCGGATGCCGTCATGGCCACCGATGCCGTCAACAAGCGTCAGCTTGATGCCGTCGCGGAAAGCGGCCAGGCCTACACCGATGCGCGCGTGAACCAGGTGCAGTCGGAAATCGCAAGCGTCAAGCGCGATTCCAACGCAGCGGCCGCGTCGGCCATGGCGGTGGCGACCTTGCCGCAGTCGATCATCCCGGGGCGTGGCATGGCATCGGCCGCGCTGAGCAACATGGGCGGCGAGTCGGCCCTTGCCGTCGGCGTGTCCAAGGTGTCAGAGAACAGCCGCTGGGTCACCAAGCTGTCGGGCACGGTCAACACGCGTGGAAACGCCGGCGTGAGCGCAGGTATCGGTTTCCACTGGTAAGTCGGCGTCCAACTGAATGAAAAGGAGCGTCACGCTGAGCGTGGCGCTCCTTTTTTTTCGTCGTGCGACCGCTTGGCGTGGGCAAGGTGCCGCGCGCCGGGCTTACCAACGGTAGGCATCGCGCCGTAGTACTTCGGATGACGTTTCGCTTGGCGCTTTCGGACGTTTCTGATGTACCGCCATCGAGGCGGTCCGTACGATTCATTGCTGCCTTCTTGTCGAGTTCGGAAGCCGACATGACAAGCCGATCGCAAGCACTTTCGGCCTCGCAGCCTCGATGAATTTGCAGGGCCGACCGACATCCGCCGACCACCGCGTCGGCATCCATCAACAAACGAACGGGGCATGCGTGATCCGCAATGCCCCAAGGGAGCCAACATGACGGCATTGACTACCGTGGTCCTGATCTGGAGCTTTGTCATCTGGATCTTCGTGCGTGGACGATTCGGTCCGTCCAAGGAGTCCTGGTCGCGGGCCATCGCGTTCAAGCCGAAGGAAGAAATGTCACCCGAGCAGTTGTTCGGCTGCCTGCTCAGCGGCAACTTCGCCCTGCTCATGCGCGACAACTTCAACCAGATCGGGAGTTCACTGTCCGAGCGGCGCATCGGCCGGGTTCTTCGGGAGCACTGGGGAATCGAGACGCGGGCGGACTGCCGTCGCGTGATCGCGTCTCGCCTCGAGAGCCTGGGAAGGATGTCGCCGTCGGAGAAGCGCGCCATCGCCGCATGGCTCACGGGCGAAAGGGTTGACTCGAACGAATACGCAGCACTCGAAGACACGTGCCTGTTCGTGGCGCTTCGCGCGCGCCTCACGCGCGTCGATGAGCTTCGGCACGACCACCTGAGCGTCCTGGCCTGGGATATCCAGCAACTCGCCTATCTGGTGCGCCTTGCCTGTTCGGTCGACCATGTGTCGAAGGCGTCGGCCGAGGAGATCCTGGGAACGCTGAGGACGCGCGCCCGGGCGCACTATGGGTCCTGGCAGGACTATTCGCTGGCAGCCCTCATCGGCCTCGGCATGCGGGGTTCGCTCGAGGTCTTCGACCACGCGGAGTGGACGCAGTTCGCACGGACCCATTCGGTCTTTCTGAACGAACGCCGCTCGCCCACCCAGAGCGCGTCGCGATGGACGGTCGCCGCCGTGCAGCGGGAGCCCGCCCGCTTCGAGTCCGGCTGCCGTGGTCCGGCTGTCGGGGCTGCCGCGTCATGACGCGCCGGGCCGCTCTGCGACGCGTCGGGGTGCTTGCCCATGGCCCCCGCTCGCGCGAATTCCTTCGACGCGCCATGCGCTCGCTCGGCTATGCACCGCTGGTGTTCGCCAGTCTGGACGATCTGGTCGCGATGGGCCCCGACGCGTCGACCCTCGACATGCTGTTCCTCGGCGATGTGCCTGACACGGACAGTCTTGGGCGTGCTGTCATGGCGAGCGCCCGCGCCGCGGTCGGCCCGCATGCGCGGGTGCTCCATGCGCCTCTGCAACCGCGCAGGCGTACGCGAAATCGCGGTGCGACGGTCGACGACATCGACACCGCTTCGCCGCGCTTCTTCGGCGATCTCTATGGCGCGATCCTGTCTTTTCTGAACTCTCACGGGTTCGAAGGCACGCAGGCGCATTTGTCGTGGGGTGCCTATTCGTTCCATCCGATCGAGCAAACCGTCTCCTTCGCCGGCGAGGCGGTCAAGCTGGATCCTGTGGCGTTTGATGTCGCTCTCGAGTTCTTCTTCAACCTCGGTCGCCCTGTCACCAGAAAGTGGCTGAAGCGCATGTTGCCTTCGGGCGAGCGCGGAGCGAACTGGCATCGGATCGACAACATCGCCTGCACGGTCGACGACCTGCGCGTCGCGATCCAACTGCAAGAACCGACCGGCTGGGCGCTCGACGCCATCGGCGACACCGGCTATCAATTGCGGCGCGTGCAGCGGCCGGCCACCGAGCAAAAACGTGCCCGCGTTCGTGTGCCGGCATTGACCACGGATCGCGCCCCGAGGAAAGCGGAGCGCCTTCAACTGGAACTTTGAACGGGGATCGTTTAGTCTCGCCCGCTGTGCTCGTCAACTCGGGGCGGAGATTCCATGGTTACCAAGGTCGGCCTACTTGCGCGGGGCCTCAATTCGAACACCGCCATGATGGTGTTGATCGGCTTGCTGGGGATTGCCAGCTATTTCTTTGGCCAGCCGATGGCCATCGAACTGCACTGGTTTTGGATGGCGACGTTGTCGTTCTGCATCGTCGCCCTGTCGGTCATGCAATTCGTCCGCTCTCGCACCAGTCAACGGCGAGACGACGAACTCCACGCCATCCTCGATGCCGTCCCCCATGTCCTTTTCTTCAAGGACACCGCCTTGCGCTACCGGGAAGTGAACGCGGAGTTCGAGCGGATATTTCATATCGACAGAGGCGCCGCGATCGGAGAGGACGACAAGATCTTCGGCCCCGCGTCTCACGAGCGCTTCGCGTCGCAGGACAGGGCGCTCATGGCGTCCGGAGAGGCGCGCACCTACGACGACGAGATGGTGCTCGACGGTGAACTCCGCAGCATCCAGACGCGCAAGCGGACGGTCCGCGATCGCCGTGGAAAGCTGCGCGGCGTGGTCGGCGTGGCCATCGACGTGACCGAGCAGAAACGGCTCCAGCGCCAACTCGAAGATGCACACGACGGGCTCAGCATCGCGCTGGAAGCTGCGCGCATGGGGACCTGGGAACTGGATCTGAGCACCGACGAACTCCTTGCCGACGAGCGCTGCCGGCGGGTCCTTGGCCTGACAGGCGACAGCCTCGACGTGTCGATGGCCTATGCCAGGATGCATCCCGATGACAGGGATGAGGTCAAACATCGCGTCGAGCGTGCGGTCACGCAGAAGAACGTCGCAGCCTACGAATTTCGCGTCGTCGACGATTCTGGAGCGATCCGTTGGGTGGAGGGCTTCTCGTCGCCGAATCGACTGCGCAGGGGAAACAATCACCTGATCGGCGTCAACCGGGACATCACCGAACGCCGCATGGGCGAACTCGCGATGAACGAGGCCAAGCTGCAGGCCGAACGGGTGCTGGCGGAGCTCGAGGAATCGCAACTCGAACTCGAACTCGCGCTGAGCAGCGGCGGGCTGGGCGTGTGGCGTTCAGTCACTCGAATGCGCAAGGGTGCCGAGCCCACGGGCCGCGAACTGGCCGCGACGCTCATCGTGGCCGACCCCAGGATCCATGAAATCTGCGGCCGTGACGCCGACCTCAGCTATCTCGACATGTTCAAGCTGCTGCATCCGGATGATCGCAGGCGAGTGGCCGCCACGCTGGACCAGGCCTATCGCAAGGGGGCCGGCGCCTACCGCGATCAGTTCCGCATCTGCACCCGCCACGACGCAATGCGGACGGTGGATGTGCGAGGCAGCGTGACGACCGGCGCGGATCCGGGCGACGACTCGGTGTTGGTCTCGTTCACCGGCATCGTCAAGGACATCACCAAGGAAGAGGAACTCAAGGCGAACCTGATCACCAAGGCCGAGGAAGCGCGATCGGCGCTGGACGCCAAGGGCCAGTTTCTCGCCATGATGAGCCACGAAGTCCGCACGCCTCTCAATGGCGTGCTCGGGATGGTCGATCTGGTTCTCGACACGCCGCTCACGCACGAGCAGCGGACGATGTTGCTGCGCAGCCGGGAATCGTCGGTGGCATTGCTCACGATCATCAACGACATCCTCGATTTCTCGAAGATCGAGGCGCGCATGCTCGACATCGAGAACCGGGCGCTGTCGCTGTCCAGCCTCATCGAGGATGTGTGCGCCACGCTGCTTCCGGAAGCCAGGCGCAAGGCGATCAGCCTGGATTTCAGTGTCGATGGGCAGATCCCGCAATTCATCGTCGGCGATTCCGTGCGGCTGCGGCAGATCCTGACGAACCTGATCGGCAATGCCGTCAAGTTCACGAGTCGAGGCGGCGTCAAGGTCGGCGCTCGCAAGGGCCTGGACGGCTCTCTGCAACTGACGGTCGAGGACACCGGCATCGGCATCGACCGGCGAACCACCGAATCGCTTTTCCAACCGTTTCGACAAGCGAACATCGCCACCACCCGGCGCTACGGCGGCACCGGTCTGGGACTCACCATCGTCAAGCAACTGGTGGAGTTGATGCAAGGGACGGTCCGCTGCGACAGCGAACTGGACCGAGGCAGCCTGTTCACCGTGAGCTTGCCCCTGCGCCCCTGGGTGCCCGCTGCCGGCTCGCTGCCGGCGCGCACGCAGGGCGGACGTGCGGCTTTCCCCCCAGCCAGGCCGACGGCTGGGGTCGAGGAGGCCTCGACGCCGCTGGGCCAAGGGCGGCAGGTCCTGCTCGCCGAAGACCATGAGATCAATCGCGAGGTCATCACGTTGCAACTCGCGAAGCTCGGTTTCGAATGCGACGCCGCCGAAGACGGCGAACAAGCCTGGGAGAAACTCATGGCGCCCGGCGCAAGCTACGCGCTGCTCCTGACCGACTGCCACATGCCGCGCCTCGACGGCTACGACCTGACGAGGCGGGTTCGCGCTCACGAGGCGAGTCAGGGTCTGCCAAGATTGCCGATCGTGGCGTTGACGGCCAATGCACTGCGAGACGAAGCCGAACGTTGTCTCGCGCTCGGCATGGACGCCTATCTCTCCAAGCCCTTGCAGGTTGATGAACTCAAGCGTGCTCTGGCAGAAGTCCTGGCGCAGCAGGCATCGCGCGTCGCAGGGGCGGCCTCCGGCGTGTCCGACGGCAGGTTGTCTCGCCCGCCGTCGATCTACCCAGCGCTTACCGAGTTGTGCGGCGGAAGGTTCGACAAGGTCACCGACTTGGTCCGCATCTTCGTCGTCGCCACCGAGCAGGATCTGAAGTCAATGGATCAAGCGATCGAGAGCGGCGACCACCTCCGACTGCGGCAATTGGCGCATCGACTGAGCTCGGCCTGCCATCAACTCGACGAAGCGAAGGTGGTCGGCGCATTGCAGGCCATCGAGCGATGGGTCGAGGTCGACGGCATCGATCCGAAGGAGTCCATCCGTGCGCTTTACCGTTCGGCAAGGGACGAGCTGGTGTCAGTGCTCGGGCGCGCGTCCGACTTCGTGGGCCTGCAGGGTCGAACGGCCTGAGTCCGGCGCCGGGCCGCCTGTCGCTGCTCAGGAATTCATGCCGTGTTCGCGCGCGTAGACATAGATGTCGAGATCGTTCTTGAGGCCGAGCTTGATCATGGCGTCCGACTTCTGTCGACTGACCGTCTTCACGCTGCGAGCCAGGCGGTCGGCAATACCGGTCACCGTCAAGCCGGAAGAGAACAGGCGGATCACCTCGAGCTCGCGCGGTGAAAGCCGCGCGGATTCGCCAGCATCCGAGTCGAACTCGCTTTGCAGCAGGCCTTGCCTGAAGGTGGTGCTGACATAGGTGCGGCCCTGGCTCACGGCCTGGATCGCGAGGGAGATCTCCGCCATGCCGGACGCCTTGTCGATCAGGCCCCGAACGCCGGCCTCCAGGATGGTGCCGTGCACGCCGACGTTGCCGATCATCGTCAGGACGATGATCGGCAAATCGGGATGGTCGCGTCGAATGCGCTGAAGCAAACCGAGGCCGTCTGCGGCCTCGCCGCCCGGCATCGAGAAATCGGTGATCAGCAGGTCGCAGGGTGTGTGGCGCAAGGCCGCCAACAGCTTGTCCGGTGAATCCGCCTCGGCCACCACCTCGATCTCGCTTTTGTTCTCGAGCAGCATCCGCACGCCGGCCAGGATGATCGGGTGATCGTCCGCGATGATCAAGCGCATTGTCATTTCGATCAGACCTTCCTCTCGGGGTGGCGCTGCGTTGATGCGAATCCGCATTTCATCTGCATGAAGACAGTGAGACGGTGTCGTGCGACCGGTCACGATCCAACGCGTCGTTGATGCCGGTGAATTGTATCTTTTTGTTGTGCGTCCGCGTGGTCCTACGCCGAGGCTGCGAGCGACTGTTACGCGGCACCTGGCTCAGTGTAAGTCAAAAGCGCTTCATCTCTCGGACCGTTCAAGAAGCGATTGCGGCGTTTTCTCATTCCTTATTGAATCCCCTTTTACTAGAGTCCCAGGCACTAACCATAGGTGCAGTGCGTGGTCCGAAATTGTTCGGAATCGCGCGATGCAATTTCGGCTCGATCGGTTGGGCGGGGAGCGCGCAAGCGCCACCGCCATCAGATTGTCAGCTGCATCCGGTTGGGGTTCGGCGGCGGGTGTGTCGGGTTTTTATTACCCGGCATCCGCCTTTGAAAAAGAATTTCGATTTCAATTAATTTCACTAGACGCGAGTATCAAGTGGCTTCAAAAAAGACGGCAGTTGTTATCAACAAGATTGGCAAGAGCAAGAGCGAGGGCGAGGCTGTCGCCTTGGACGGGAAGTCGCCGGTCAAGGTCAAGGCGTTGCCCAACGTCAAATACCTGCTGAAGGACGAAAGCGGCGTTGCGCCGGAGAACGCCACGCTGACACGTGTCGGCGATGACCTGCAACTGACGCTGGAGGGTGAGACCACCCCGGCCTTGATTTTGGAAGGCTACTTCTCGCTGGCTGAGCCTCCGGGCCTGTTCGGTGTCGCGGAGGATGGCCAGCTCTATGCATACGGCCGGACCGATGGGGCGGGTGCGATCTTCTCTTTGGCCGACGGGGGCATGACGGCGGTCGCGCTGGCTGGTGATCCGGTCGCCGCCGGTGCTGCCGACAGTGACGACGGCAACTACGGCGCCTTCTGGCCGCTGCTCATGTTCGGTGGTTTGGCTGCCGGCGGCATCGCGGCGAGCAGCCGGGGTTCTTCTTCGGGTTTGGTCGCACTTCCCGAAGAAGTCAAGCCCGAACCCGAGCCGGCCAAGGTGATCCCCGCGCCGAAGCAGGCGGGTGCGATCGACAACGTCGGCACGATCACCGGTCCGATTCTGGACAAGGGCTTCACCGATGACACGCGCCCCGAATTCTTCGGTCAAGGCACGCCCGGCAACACCATCACCATTTCCGATCACGGCAAGGTGATCGGCGAAGTCGTTGTCGACGGCAATGGCAACTGGACCTTGACCCCGACCGAGGAGATCGGCGAAGGGCCGCACTCGATCACCATCACGGAAACCGACAATGCCGGCAACAAGAGCGAGCCTTCGGACCCGTTGGAGTTCGGCGTTGACCTGACGCCGCCCGGCAAGCCCGGCGTGGGCGGGGCTATCGACAACTTCGGCACGATCGTCGGCCCGATCCTCAGCGGTGGTGTTACCGATGACAGCCGTCCTGAGTTCTTCGGCAATGGCGAGCCCGGCAGCACGATCACCATCTACGACAAGAGCAATGTGGTGCTCGGGACGGCCGTCGTCGACGGCGATGGCAACTGGACTTTCTCCCTCGAGGGCCAGAGCGGCGCGCTGGAAGACGGCCAACACTCGATCACCATCACGGCGACCGACAAGGCCGGCAACACGAGCGAGCCCTCGGATCCCTTCGTCTTCGAGGTGGACACGATGAAGCCCGCGGCGCCTGATGTGCATATCGATGGCGCGATCGATGAGACCGGCTTGATCAGCACCGACAAACCCATGCTGAGCGGCAAGGGCGAACCCGGCGACACCATCGTCGTGACCTACCCGGACGGCCAGACGAGCGAGACGACGGTGCGGCCCGACGGCACCTGGACTGCGCCGGCGCCGGCGAAGCCGCTGCCCGAGGGCGGCGGCAACATCGTCGTCAAGGAGACCGACGGTGCCGGCAACAGCGCCGTGGTCAATGTGCCTGTGATCGTCGATACGCTGCCGCCTGCCGCCCCCGAGATCGGTTCCGTGCTGGACGACGTTGCGCCGTACGAGGGCGAACTGCAAAGCGGCCAGTCGACCAACGACACCCAGCCCACGCTGAGCGGCACGGCCGAGCCTGGCAGCAAGGTGACGGTGACCGACAACGGCAAGGTGATCGGCACGGTGGACACGGACCCGGGGACCGGCGAGTGGACGTTCACGCCCAAGGACCCCCTGGACGAGGGCGAGCACATTTTCGAAATCAAGGCGACCGACGCGGCTGGCAATACCAGCGCCGGCAGCCAGTTTGTGGTCGATGTCGACACGACGAAGCCGACAAAGCCGGGCGTGGGCGAAGGCCAAGGGCTGGAGAGCGCGATCGACAACGTCGGCGAGATCACCGGCTCGATCCCCAAGGGCGGCGACACGGACGATGCCCAGCCTGAATTCACCGGCAATGGCGAGCCTGGCCACACCATCACCGTCTCCGACAACGGCAAGGTAATCGGCGAGGTCGTTGTCAAGGGCGATGGCACCTGGAGCTTGACCCCGACCGAGGACCTGGCCGAAGGGCCGCACTCGATCACCATCACGGAAACCGACAAGGCCGGCAACACGAGCGAGCCCTCGGATCCATTCGTCTTCGAGGTCGACACGGCGACGCCGACAAAGCCCGGCGTGGGCGAAGGCCAAGGGCTGGAGAGCGCGATCGACAATGTCGGCGAGATCACCGGCTCGATCCCCAAGGGCGGCGACACGGACGATGCCAAGCCTGAATTCACCGGCAATGGCAAGCCTGGCAACACCATCACCGTCTCTGACAACGGCAAGGTGATCGGCCAGGTCGTTGTCAAGGGCGATGGCACCTGGACCTTGACCCCGACCGAGGACCTGGCCGAAGGGTCGCACTCGATCACCATCACGGAAACCAGCAAGGCCGGCAAGGAGAGCGAGCCTTCGGATCCCTTCGAATTCGAAGTGGACCTGACGGCGCCGGATGCGAGCCGTCTGGCGATCACGGGCGTGGAAGACGACGTGGGCGAAGTGCTGGGCAACGTGGCGTCTGGCGCGACGACGGACGACAGCCGTCCGTTGATCCGTGGCACGGGCACGGCGGGCGACACCATCATCGTGATGGTGAAGGACGGGTTGGGCAGCCGTGAGCTGGGCCGCGCGACGGTGGACGCGGACGGCAAGTGGTCGCTGCAAGTGCAAACGGCGCTGGCTGGTGGCGTGAACGAGTTCACGGCCATCGAGATGGACCCTGCGGGGAACAAGACCARCCCGAGCAMCCCGTACGCGGTGACGGTGGACACGGGCCGACCGGAAGTGCCTGTGATCGACAACGTCCAGGACGACAAGGGTGTGGTGCACATGCTGCAGAAGGGCGAGGTGACCAACGACGCGACGCCGACGATCTTCGGTACGGCGCAAGCGGGCAACACCGTCAGGATCTATGACGGCGCGACGCAGCTGGGCGAGGTGAAGGCGGATGCGAACGGCAAGTGGAGCTTCACGCCTGGCGTGGACCTGGCCGAAGGCGCGCACAACCTGACGGCGACGGCGACCAGCCCGGTGGGCCAGACCAGCGATGCGACCGGGATCTGGAACTTCGTGGTCGACACGAAGGCGCCGGACGCGGTGAGCGGATTGCAGGTGAAGGACGACGTGGGCGCCAAGCAGGGCCCGCTGTCCAACAACGAGACCACCGACGACAGCACGCCGACCTTCAGCGGCAAGGCCGAGCCTGGCAGCAAGGTGTCGGTGTACGACGGCGCGACCAAGTTGGGCGAGGCGGACGTCGACGGCAACGGCGACTGGAGCTTCACGCCGGGCAAGGCGCTGGATGACGGCCCGCACAGCTTCACGACCAAGGTGACCGACCCCGCGGGCAACGAGAGCGCGKCGAGCGAGCCGGTGAACGTGACGGTGGAYACCTCGGGTGTGGCGGTGTCGATCACGCAGGTGAAGGACGAGGCCGGCAGCGTGACGGGCAACATCACGCCCAACGGCGTGACGGACGAAACGCGTCCGGAGATCGTGGGCAGCGGCAAGGCCGGCAGCACCATCACGGTGTACGACGGCGCGAACGTGCTGGGGACGACGACGGTGCAAGCCAATGGCACGTGGAGCTTCAMGCCCACGGTCGACCTGGGGCAGGGCGMGCACAGCATCACGGCGCAGGCCGAGGATCTGACGGGGACCAAGAGCGACCCGACGCCGGCGTTCGTCTTCCGCGTGGACACGGTGGCGCCATTGGCGCCGACGATCGGCGCGGTGACGGACGACGTGGGYGAAGTGCAGGGAGCGYTGCTGAACGGYGCGACGACGGACGACCCGTCGCCGACGCTGAGGGGCAAGGCCGAAGCGGGCAGCACGGTGACGGTGTACGACGGCGGCACGCCGCTGGGCAGCGTGAGGGCGGATGCGAACGGTGACTGGAGCTACACGCCGACGACCGGCCTGAGCCAAGGCCTGCACGAGTTCACGGTGAAGGCGACGGACRCGGCGGGCAACACSAGYGCGGAGTCGGACAAGTTCACGCTGACGACCGACTACACGGCGCCGGACGCGACGAAGCTGGCGATCACGGGCGTGGAAGACGACGTGGGCGAAGTGCTGGGCAACGTGGCGCCGGGTGCGACGACGGACGACAGCCGACCGGAGATCCGTGGCACGGGCACGGCGGGCGACACCATCATCGTGATGGTGAAGGCGAATGGCGAGGCGGTCAGCCGCGAGTTGGGCCGTGCGAAGGTGGGCGAGGACGGCAAGTGGTCGCTGCAGGTGCAGTCGCCGCTGGCTGGTGGCGTGAACGAGTTCACGGCCATCGAGATGGACCCTGCGGGGAACAAGACCAACCCGAGCACCCCGTACGCGGTGACCTTCGATGACAGCGTGCCTGGGTCGTCGATCGTCATCACTTCCATTTCGGACGACACCGGGCCCTCGGCCAACGACTTCGTCACCAGCGACACGTCGCTGACGATCAACGGGACGCTGACCCAGGCGCTGGGCAGCGGGCAGCGGGCCCAGATCACGGTCGACGGCGGCAGGTCCTGGCAGGACGTGGTGGTTTCCGGCGCGAGCTGGAGCTACGTCGACAGCCGGACCCTGAGCGATGGCCAATACGACTACACGGTGCGCGTCATCAGCGCCGCCGGGGTGGCGAGTGCCGTCGACCAGAAGACGGTCACGATCGATACCCAGGGTCCGACCAACAGGACGACGGTCGACCTGGCCGTGGAAAGCGACTGGGGCCTCTCCAACACCGACAACATCACGGCGAACGTGACGCCGACCATCAACGGCAAGGTCGGGGCGGGCAGCGACGCGGACCTGAGCAAGCTGCGCGTCACGCTGTTCGACGACGTCAACAACGATGGCAGGCTGGATGCGGGCGACCGCGTCTTCAGCAGCAGCATCTCCGTGGCTGCCGATGGCAGCTGGAGCTACGACCTGCCGAGCCTGAGGGACGGCAGCTACCGCTTGAAGGCGCTGGTCACCGACCAGGCGGGCAACGCGTCGTCGGCGGTTTCTACCCTTGACGGCAACGGCGCTAGGCTGGTTATCGACAGCAAGAGCGTTGGCCAGACCATCCGTGGGTCGGGGGCGGATGACCATCTCGGCTACGACGTCACCAATATCGGTGACTTCAACGGCGACGGATACGATGACTTGATGGTGTCTGCGCCCTCGGTCGACTTTCCCGGGGCCGCAGACGCGGGCGCAGCCTACATCCTGTACGGCTCGGCCAGCGGCGTGGCCCTGGTCGGCGACTACATCAACAAACTGACTCCACAGCAAGGCCTGAAGATCTACGGTGCGACGCCGCGGCAGGAAGCCAACGATCAGATGGGCCTGGCCATCAACTACCTGGGCGACATCAACGGCGACGGCTATGACGACGCCCTGATCGCCTCGTCCATGAACGACAAGGCCTACGTGGTCTTCGGCGGAGCGAACGGCAGCTGGGCCAATGGCACGCTGAACCTGGCGGCGATCGACCAGGGACAGAACCAGTACGGCTTCAAGGTCGCGCTCCCGGTGAACCAGAACAGCACTTTCGCCAAAGGCGTGGGCTCCGCCGACATCAATGGCGACGGCTATGCCGACCTGCTGCTGGGCAACTTCTCGGATGGCACCTCCGGTTGGCGCGGCACCGGCACCGTGATCTACGGCCACGGCGGCAACTGGTCCAACATCCAGATGGTCCTCAAGGGCGATACCTGGTCCCTGCCGAGCGGCGTGCTGGGCACGACCATCGTCAGTGCCGGCAGCGGGCCGTATGCCAACCTGGACCTCGGTTGGACGATCAATGGCGTCGGGGACGTCAACGGCGACGGCATCGAGGACTTCGTGATCACCGATCCCACGGGGAGCAACCCGATGGTGGGGAACACGGATGCGGGCTCGGCCGTCCTGATCTACGGCAACAAGGACGGCCTGCCGGCCACCCTCGACCTGAGCCGGCTCACACCGAGCCAGGGCATCCACATCAACTCGATGGCACAGGAGTGGCTGGGCGCCCCGGAGTCCCACAACGATTCGGCCAACACGGTCGCCCGGCTGGGCGACATCAATGGCGACGGCATCGACGACTTCGCGATCTCGACGGCGCACTCCGAACCGGGCAACCCGGGTCGGGTGTGGGTGATCTACGGCAAGCAAGGCGGCTACGGCAAGGACATCAACCTCGATGCGATGTTCACCTCGGGCACTTCTGGGAGGCCGAATGGCTATACGCCGACTTTCACGGCGGCCGACGGCTTCCTGCTGGTCAACGAGAAATCGACGGCCACCAGCCAGAGCAGTGCGGACGAGTTCTTCGGCGGGAGCATTCGCGGGATGGGCGACGTCAACGGCGACGGCATCAACGACTTCATCATCGGTGCCAGCCGGGCCGACGGCAATGGCTTGACCGACAACGGGGCGGCCTATGTGGTCTACGGGCGTAGTGATAACTTCGAAGCGCCGGTGATCTCGATCAAGGACATCATGAATGATCCGTCCAAGGGCTACGTGCTGCGCGGGGCGAACGAGTGGGGTGGCTGGGACCGTTTCGGCTCTGGTGTCACGATCGGCGATTGGAACGGCGACGGCGTGGCCGACGTCGCTGTCGGCGCAATGTGGGCAGACAACATCGGTGCGACCACCTCCAACAACGGCGCGCTCTACATCTACTACGGCACGCCGAACTTCACCCAGGAGTACACGACGGGTGACGACGTGCTGGTCGGCACCGGGGCTGTGGACTTCCTCGCCGGTGGGCTCGGAAACGACACGATCTCGCAGATCGGCACCAAGGACGTCGCGTTGGGCGGCGCTGGCAACGACACGATCCGCATCATCGGCACGGACTTCATGAACGTCGACGGCGGTGTGGGCATCGACACCCTGGTGATGGACGGGAAGGGCATGAGCCTGGACCTCACGGCGCTGAAGAGCAAGGTCAAGGGCTTCGAGCACTTCGATCTCGGCAGCGACGGTGGCAACACCCTGGCCGTGCACATGAGCGACATCACGCGGCTGGGGCAAGCCAACGTGCTGGTGAGCGATGGCAAGACGCAACTGGTGGTGCATGGCGATGCCACCGGCCAGGTGAACCTGGTCAATGCGGGGGCGGCTGCCGATCGCTGGACGGACGCGGGAACGAAGACCGTGGACGGCTCGGTCTATCACGCCTACACCAACGTGGCTGGAACGAGCGAGCTGCTGGTCGAGGACAGGGTTCACGTCACCATCCTGTAAGCGTGGTGCAGCGTGGCAGCCCGGCGGCTGCCCCGCCCCCTTTCCGCGCTGCCGGCGCTGTGCCTGGTCGCCGCGTCGGCCGCCTTCGCGCAAGCAGCGCCAACGGTGCCGAGCGATCGCGAAGGGCCGACCTATCGGCCGGGACCCTCAGTGGCTTCCCATTTGGCCCAGGTGGTCTTCTTCAGGGGCGCCGCCCCTTCTTCCGCCGGCGGAGGCCGAGCGGCGGCGCACGTCTACGTGGACGGGGAGTTTCACACGGCGCTCATGCCGAACGGCTTTACGCGCTTCTGCGTCGCCAAGGGCATTCATGCGCTCGAAGCGCATGTCGGCGATGCGCCTGCGTTCGCCGGCAAGGCGGTCCCGAAGACCCAGGCGCTGCTGGAAGGCGGAGTGACGTACTTCGTGGAGGTTTCGGAGCGCGGCATGGGTGCGCCCGTGCCGTTCAGTCGCGCTGACGCCGAGCGCGTGCTGGCGAGTTCTGAGCAACAGCGTCGCTTCGTCAGTCGCGCGAGCACCGTGGTGCCGTGCGAGGACGCGCCGCCCGCAGCCGCCGCGCCGGAAAAGGTCCGCTTCACGCTCAACGCGGATGTCCTGTTCGCCTTCGGGAAAGGGGACTATCAGGCGATCACTCCGCAGGGGCGGGTGGAGCTGAAGAAGGTCGCGGACCAGATTCGCGCGCAATCCCCGCAAAGCATCGGCCCGGTCTCGGTACGAGGACATGCCGACGCCATCGGCTCGATCGCGGGCAATCAGCGGCTTTCCGAGCAACGGGCGCGGAGCGTCAGCCGTGTCCTGGCCGAGGAAGGCCTTTCCTCGGACCGCATCAAGGTCGAGGGGGTGGGCAGCAGCGAACCGGTCGTGTCCTGCCCGGCCGGCGGCTCCAGACAGGCGCGCATCGACTGCAACAGCCCCAATCGCCGTGTCGAAGTGCATGCCGAGGGCATGCGCTGAACGCATGCCAGCGCCGGACATTCCGATGCTGAGCTAAGACGAGAAAGGCGGTCGCAAGACCGCCTTTCTGTTTGGCGCACTTCATCTTCCAGATGCTTCCTTGGTGGAATGCGGCGCTTTCTCATTCCTTGTTTCAGCCTGATTTACTAGAGTTCTATTTCTCAAGTGGATCGCAGCGTGAGTGCCGAAATTGCCGCCGCTTTTGGCGACGGCGAGTGACCAGAGCACCCTTCAGGTCGCCTTGTCGCAGGTCGGATCGAGTTCGAAGGTGACTCCGTCGGCGCGGTTTTCTTGCCGCCCGGAGCCAGCCATCGAAAAGGCGTTTCGTTTCCTCTCGATATTTCAAACCTCGGCTCATGGGCGATCTCGCCCGAATAGCTTCAACTCTCCAAGCGATTCACCCTGAAGAAGGGTCATCGGACCAACTCATGCAATTCTCGAATTTCATTGCATTCAACCGGCGCCTGTGCGCAAGCCGCGGCCCCGTCGCCGCGGCGTTGGCCGCGACCTGCCTGCTGGCAGCGCCGGCGGCCTTCGGTCAAGACGCCACGCCGCGGGCGCAGGCCCCGATCACTGCAGCGGCGCCGTCTGTCCAGGCGAACCCGGGGCCGGTGTACGAGGCGGTTCCCGCGGTCGCCGCCGATCTCGCCCAGGTGGTCTTCTTCAGGCCCGCAGCCGCGGCGCCCGCCGCCGGTGCGGCCCACGTCTACGTGGACGGCCAGCTCCATGCCGCGCTGTTGCCCCATGGCTTCACACGCCTGTGCCTGGACCCAGGCAGTCACGCGCTGGAAGCCTATGTCGGCGATGCCCCGCTTTTTGCAGGCAAGTCGAATCCTGCGACGCGGGTCCACCTCGATGGCGGAAAGACCTACTTCGTCGCGGTGTCGGAAGGCGGCGGTGGCGACCCTCAACCGTATCGCCGGGCCGATGCCGAGCGCCTGCTGGCAGGCGCCCAGGATCAGCGCTACGTCATCAGCCGTGCGAGCACGGTCGTCCGTTGCCGGGAGGCGCCAGGCCGCGACGCGGCAGTGACGGCCGGGGCGACCTGACGCGGCCTCGATCGTTTCGTTCTTCAAATCTTGCAATGGCGATGCACGCCGCCTGGGGACGACCCGGGCGGCGCGCAGTGGAACTGGGCCCATTTGCACCGACCCTGGCAGCCTGCCAGCGGCAAAGCTCGACGGTGAATTCCACACCGTCGCGAACAAGGAATTTTCATGGCGGCAGTGATGAAGCAGGACGGCCCTGTGGAGGGGCAGCACGCGGTCCACGCGGAGGCAGGACCGGATACTTTGCTGGGGGCCGTGCATTGGTTGTGCGTCCACCATGGCCTGACGATCAGCGCGGCGGCCTTGCAGGCGGGCTTGCCGCGCGACGCCAGGCTATCGCCCACGCTCGCGGTGCGCGTCCTGGAACAGGCCGGCATCGGCGCGGGATGGGTCAAGCGGGATGCCGGGGATTTGCTCTCCTACCTGCTGCCGGTGGCGTTGCTGCGCAAGGACGGCGGTGCTTGCGTGCTGGTCGCCCGTCATGGCAAGGGCGCCGCCGCGTCTTATGAGGTCGTGCTGCCGGAATCGGGCGGCGGGAGCGTGCGTCTCGATGCCGGCCAGATGAACGAACTCTACGGCGGGCACGCGTTGCTCGCCAAGCCGCATCCGCGGCTGGACGATCGTGCCGGGCCGCAAGTGCAGGAGAGCGCAGGGCATTGGCTCTTCTCCACGCTGTGGCGCTATCGCCGCTACTACGCCAGCGCGGCGCTGGCGGCGCTGCTGATCAACGTCCTGACGCTGGCCAGCACCTTCTTCACGATGAACGTGTACGACCGGGTGGTGCCCACGGGCGCCTACGTGACGCTGTGGTCGCTGGCCATCGGCGTCATCGTCGCGATGGTGTTCGAGTTCGCTGCGCGCCATGTTCGCGCCCATCTGGTCGACGTGGCCGGGAAAAAGGCCGACCTGGTGCTCGGCTCCGCGCTGTTTCGCAAGGTGCTGGCGACGCGCATGGAGTTCAAGCCGCAATCGGCCGGCTCGTCCGCGAACCAGTTGCGTGAATTCGAGTCGGTGCGCGACTTCGTCACTTCGGCCACGATCTCGACGCTTTCCGACTTGCCGTTCTGCCTGCTGTTCGTTGCCATCATCGCGATGATCGGCGGGCCGCTCGCGCTGGTGCCGCTGCTCGCCATACCGATCATCGTCATGATCAGTGTCGCCATCCAGTGGCCGCTCGCGCGCGCCATGCAGGAGAACCTGCGCGAAGGCTCGCTCAAGCAGGGCCTGCTGATCGAGTCCATCGAAGGCATCGAGTCGCTCAAGGCGGCCCGGGGCGAAGGCGTGATGCAGCAGAAGTGGGAGCAGCTCAGTGCGCTGGCTGCGTCCAGTTCGATGAAATCCCGCGCGCTGTCCAGCATGGCCGTGAATCTCGTGACCTTGATCCAGCAGGTGCAGACGGTGGTGCTCGTGGTGTGGGGCGTGTACCTGATCCACGCGGGCACACTCAGCATGGGCGCGCTCTTCGGCACGGTGATCCTCGCCGGCCGCGCGACCTCGCCGCTGGCGGCGGTGGTCGGACTCGCCGTCCGCTACCAGCAGGCCAAGACGGCGCTGCGGTCGCTCAACCAGGTGATGGACCAGCCGGTCGACCGGGTGCCGGAGCGGCGCTATCTCGCCAAGCCCCATTTCGCGGGCCGCGTCACGCTGAAGAAGGTCAACTTCTCGTATCCGGCGCCGCCGATGCAGCCGTCGCCGCCGGTATTGCAGGACATCAGCCTGGAGTTCAAGCCGGGCGAGCGCGTCGCGGTGCTGGGCAACATCGGCTGCGGCAAATCGACGCTGTTGCGCGTGATGGCGGCGCTGTACCAGCCGCGCAGCGGCCAGGTGCTGATGGACGGCATCGATATCGGGCAGATCGACCCCGCCGACGTGCGTGCCGCCGTGGGCATGCTGGGCCAGGATGCGCGCCTCTTCTACGGCACGCTCAAGGACAACGTGACCATCGGCAATCCCGCGACGACCACGGAGGAATTCCTGCGGGTGGCGCGGCTGACGGGCCTCGACGCCATCGCGGCGCGACATCCGCGCGGCTTCGATATGCCGATCGGCGAGGCGGGACAAGGCCTGTCGGGCGGGCAGCGCCAGCTGGTTGCATTGGCGCGCTGCCTTCTGCTGCGCCCGCGCGTCCTGCTGATGGACGAGCCGACCAGTTCCATGGACTTGCAGACCGAGCACTACTTTCTCCAACGGATGGCGGTCGCCACCCAGGGCCAGACCGTGATCGTGGCGACACACCGGCTCTCGGTGCTCGAACTCGTGGACCGCATCGTCGTGATGGATGGCGACGGCAAGGTGTTCGCGGACGGCCCCAAGGATGCGGTGCTGGAGAGCTTGCGGGCCAAGGGGCCGAGCGATGGCAAGGCCCCATGAACAGGACGATGGCCGAAACCGGCAAAGGTGAAATCATGAAGAACGAGCAAGCAAGCCCTGCACCCGTGCGGCTGAAGTCATCCACGCATGACGTCGAATCCGTCGCTGCGGCTGAAGGCAGCGAAGCGAAGGCCGCTGCGCCGGCCGCGGCCCAGGGTGGCGGTCGCCGTGCCGCCGGTCCGACCGGACAAGCGCGCAAGGAAGATCTTGCATTCATGCAGGATCTCCGCGAGGCGATGCTGGTCCAGAAGACGCCGGGCAGCATGCTCGTGCTGTACCTGATCGCCCTCATCCTCGTGGTGGCGCTGGTGTGGGCGTACTTCGCGAGGGTGGAGGAGATCACGCTGGGCGAAGGCCGCGTGATACCGGCCAGCCGCGAGCAGGTGATCCAGAGCCTGGAAGGCGGCATTCTGGAATCGATGAACGTGCACGAAGGCGACGTCGTCGAGCGGGGCCAGATCCTGCTGGAGATCGACCCGACGCGCGCCGGCGCGTCCTACCGCGAGGGCGTATCCAAGGTCCTGGCGATGAAGGCCTCGATTGCCCGGCTTCGTGCCGAGGCTTACCAGGAGCCGCTGACTTTCCCCGATGACGTCAAGGCCGTGCCGTCGATCGTGAGCGACGAAACGCGTGCGTTCAACGCGCGCCGTCAGACGCTTTCGGCGAGCGTGCAGGCGTTGCAGCGCAGCCTGGAACTGGCCGAGCGCGAGGTCGGCCTGTCCGAGCCGCTGTCGGCGCGGGGCCTGATGTCGGAAGTCGAAATCCTGCGCATGAAGCGCCAGGCCAACGAGTTCCGCCTGCAGATCGCCGAGCGGCAGAACAAGTTTCGATCCGACGCCAATGCGGACCTGACGCGCCTGGAGGGCGAACTGGCCCAGGCCAGGGAAAACGTCGGCGCGCGCGAGGACGTCATGAAGCGAACGACCATCAGGGCCCCGCTCAAGGGCACGGTCAAGAACATCCGCGTGACGACGATCGGCGGCGTGATCCAGCAGGGCGCCGACATCATGGAGATCGTGCCGCTGGAGGACCAGTTGCTGGTCGAGGCCAAGATCAAGCCTTCGGACGTGGCTTTCGTTCGCCCGAACCTGCCGGCCGTCGTGAAGATCTCGGCCTACGACTATGCCATCTACGGCGGTCTGAAGGGCGAGGTCGAGCACATCAGTCCCGATACCTTGAAGGACGACGAGAAGGCGCGCCAGGGCCGTGCGGACGCCAACTACTATCGCCTGCTGGTCCGCACGGACAAGGCATCCCTGAGTGCCGGCGGCAAGGACTTTCCGATCATTCCGGGCATGACCGCGACCGTGGAGATCCGTACCGGCGAGAAGACGATTCTCAGCTACCTGCTCAAGCCGGTGCTGAAGGCGCGCGAAGCCTTCAGGGAGCGATAGGAAATGACCACACCCCTGCAATCGGGCGTCTGTGCGCCTCGTTCGCCCGGCGTACGTCGCGGGTTCGCGCGCGCCATGATTCTGTTGCCCTTGTGCCTGAGCGCCGAAGCGATGGCGCAGGCCTCCTCGCCGACGGCGCCCCGGGTGCTGGAATGGAGCAGCTTCGCCGATGACGGTCCGGTGATCAGCGCGCCGAAGATTCCCGCCTCCGTCCCTAAGCCTCCTGCACCGGCACCGGCACCGGCACCGGCACCGATGCCTGCGCCTGCACCGATGCCTGCGCAGGAGAAGACGTGGGGCGAGACCGCTCCTGCTCCTGCTCCTGCTCCTGCTCCTGCCCCCGCTCCCGCTCCCGCTCCGGCTCCCATCGCCGGCAGCAGCCAGCAGAAAGAGAAAGAGAAAGAGAAAGAGAAAGAGAAAGAGAAGGAGAAAGAGAAAGAGAAAGCCACGACACCGGCCGGAGAAAAGGCCGCCAAGATTGCGCGCGCCACGGTCGCCGACGAACTCGAGCGGCAGGGCGGGAGCGCCCGCGACTTTCTCGAGCGGATGGTGGCGAAGGCGCTTGCCCTGAGCCCCGATGTCCGGGAGGCGAGCGCCAAGTGGCAAGCCGCCGAGTTCGACATCGCCGAAGTCAAGGGACAGCGCTGGCCGCAGTTGCAGGTGGGCGTGGCGTCTCCCTCGGCGACCTTCGGCGGCGGCACCAACGACTCCGCCCGCAACGCGATCGGCAATGTCCAGCTCACGACGCCGGTGTATGACTGGGGCCGCCTGAGCCGCACCATCGACAGCCGCACCGAGACATCGAAGGCGGTGCACGAGCAACTGTTGCAGGTGCGCCAGCAGGTCGCCTTCGATACCGTGAACGCGATTCTCGAGCTGAGGCGCAACCGCAACGCGATGGTGTTCAGCGAGGCCTACGTGGACCGCATGACCGAGCTGGTCGAGATGCTCAGCGAGATCGTCAAGACCGATCGCGGTCGCGCCAGCGAACTGACCCAGGCCCGCGGGCGTCGCCTGCAGGCGATGGCCAGCCGCGACCTGGTGGCGGCCAGGCTGCGCGAGGTCGAGATCAGTCTGGTCAAGCTTGTCGGCGAGGAGGTGGCGCTGCCGCCGGATCTGCAGTGGGGCGGTGGTGTCGTGGACGTCCAGGAGGCCCTGTCGGCAGCGCCGGAGCATCCGGCGCTGCGTCAGGCACGGGCCGAGGCGAAGGCCGCCGAC
>NZ_JBFUFO010000031.1:0-75162 GCF_056403395.1 Variovorax sp. P2_H12
TGCGCCGCAGCGTCAGCGCTGTGAGTTGCTCGCGTTCGGTTTCGCTCAGCACCAGTTCTGTCTTAGGTCTTCCTCGCATGGCCGCCTCGTCGTGTGCATACGGTACACGATCGATTCGGCGCTCCTTGATTAGTTCAATGAACTTCTAACTCACGACACTAGATATCCGTCGCAAGTTTCTGATTCCCAATGTCTGCCAGCACTTTGGGGTCGACTTCATCAACACCTTCGACATGCTGGGCAGGCTTTCCGCAAGGTTTGTGCTCGCCGAGTAGGCGGCCTCCACGCCTGCGCCGCCCAACTGACATAGACGTCCCGTTGGACCTGCTGCGACCTCGACACTCGCCGTGCCCGCGCATGACACCTACTTCTGCAGCCATGTGGTGCCGAAGCTGCCGGCGCCACCGATGAACTAGAGTGGGAGCACCTTCGGCGCATTTCGGCCACAACCAGTCATTCGAACCAGACTGCGTTTGTAATCGCCCAATCCGGGCTCCAAGGCTCAAGGTCGCACGGCAATCTCGTTCTTAACCGCCTTCACGCCTTTCACATTGCGCGCAATGCTTTCAGCCGTGGACTTCTCGACGGCGTTCTTGGCGAATCCGGCGAGCATGACCGTCCCGTTGAGCGTTTCGACCGAGATGCTGGACGCGTCGACGAGCTTGTTCTCAACAAAGCGGCCCTTGACCGACGCGGTGATACCTGCATCGTCGACGTAAGCCCCGGTGGATTCCTGCCCCCTGGTGACAGCACAGCCCGACATAGTAAGCAACGCCACGGCTGTGAGGGTGGCGGAAATGGCGATGCGAACAGTCATTTTGAATCTCCTGCGAACCTTGATCTGCAAAGACCGCCCCGATCGGGCCTGAGCAGAAAGGCCTCAGGCCAAGCACACAATCAAGACGAAGTACTTTGATCAAGCTAGTATTTGCGATCGGTCCGGCTGCCGTCTGTGCATTACCGAACATAGGCTTTTAGTTTGATGTGGATCAAATGGTAGATTGGGCGGTCGCCGTACATCAGAGCCACGCTAGGATGGAAATGGCCGCGCTGTCAGACCCCATGTCGAATCGCCTCCTTGCTGCCCTGCCCGAGGCCGAATGGCAGCGCTGGCGTCCGCAGCTTGAAGCGGTCGAGATGCCGCTGGGGAAGGTGCTGTATGAGTCTGGCAGCACATTGAGCCACGTCTACTTTCCAACCACCGCCATCGTCTCCTTGCTGTACGTGATGGAAGACGGCGCGTCCGCGGAAATCGCCGTCGTCGGCAATGAAGGAACAGTGGGTATCTCGCTCTTCATGGGCGGCGAGTCCACCCCCAGTCGAGCGGTCGTGCAAAGCGCCGGTCACGGCTTCCGGCTCAAGTCTCAGGTGCTCAAGGAGGAGTTCAACCGGGCTGGACCGGTCCTGCACCTGCTGCTGCGATATACCCAGGCGCTGATCACACAGATGGCGCAAACGGCGGTCTGCAACCGGCACCATTCGCTCGATCAGCAGCTGTGCCGTTGGCTGCTTCTGAGCCTGGACCGGCTGCAAGGCAACGAGCTGGTCATGACACAGGAGCTGATCGCCAACATGCTCGGCGTGCGTCGCGAAGGCGTGACCGAAGGCGCCCTCAAGCTCCAAAGGGCCGGCCTGATCAACTACGCTCGCGGTCACATTACCGTGCTGAACCGGCCAGGGCTCGAACAGCGGTCCTGCGAGTGCTACGCGGTGGTCAAGAAGGAGTACGACCGGCTCCTTCCGAAGTGCGTTGCGACCTAGCTGCTGACGCAGCAACTGGGCAATGACCGAGGGCGGCAAGGTTCAATGCTGCGAACATCGGGTTCTCGTCCACCGATAGTGCAACCCGACTTTCGCACGCTGAGCCGAATCCCGCCGTGCTACCAAAGTGCCCCGGCACACCTGGTGGCGTAAGAGCGCCAGCGAATCAAAGTTATGTTCGATGGCGCACAGACACACGCGACGCACGGGGATACCGTGGCCTTGCTGGCCGTTTCGCGACTCCGTGGGGCTGGCAGTGTGGAAAGATCGTGAGAAGTTTTCATGTCCGAGACGTGCCACGAACTTCACTTTCCTGCAATTTCAAGGAGAAGCGCCATGGGTCTAGGCACCCTTCTGTTGATCGTTCTGATCCTGATGCTGATTGGCGTGATACCCGCCTGGCCGCACAGCAGAAGCTGGGGCTATGCACCCGTTGGCGGTTTGGGTCTCGTCTTGCTCATCGTCCTCGTGCTGGTGTTGATGGGACGGCTGTGACAGCGTCCTCTGTGAACGTTTGGGGACGCCAAGACCCAATTGCCTGGCAGCGGCCAAGGCAAAGTTCAGCGAGAACTGATCTCGGCCGGAGGTCGTCGGTCAGGGCCGATGACGGGGCCCTACGCCGTGTCTGCGCGGCGTCTGACATCATTTTCTGCTCGAAGATGCTAGCTTGTTATGTGGCATCCGCCACATCGCCACTAAGGAGCTGCCATGAACAAAGACCAAGTTAAGGGTTCGCTGAAAAAGGCGAAGGGCAGTGTCGAAGCAGCCGTCGGCAAGGCCATCGGCAGCGACCGGATGCGGGTTGAAGGTGCTACTGACAAAGCGGTGGGTTCAGCGCAAAAAGCAGCCGGTGATTTGAAAGAAGCCGCGAAGGATGCGTCGAAGGCCGCCCACAAGAAGCCATGAGTTCAAGGATCGACGGGGGCTTGCGTTGCGGAACGCCACGATGGTTCACCAGTTACCTAGCAAGCCGGAGATCAGCAACTTCGTCGAAAGCGATTTGTCCTGCCTCCGGGCGCACATGACCCAATGCGCGGCAGCTCGGGATCGATTCCCTCGGGTGCGAAGCATGATTGACAGTGCAGAGGCATTCGCGAGCTGCCGGATCGTTTCTTGTGCGATTGTCGCATTCGTCGTGATCATCGCGTTAAGACTGTTCTTTTGAGCTTCGCCCCGCAGCAGAGTATTGCTGTCCGGGGCAGACCCTCTTGCAGTCGCTCCGGCTATCGTCACGCGAATAACCGAAGAGATGATCGCGTCTGAAGTCCGCAATGGGCCCGTTGCTGTCCTTCGGCTCGCGACAACCAGGGACAGCAGCAGACTGGTTGCTCAAGTTCAGGGTCCGGCTCCGAATGACGGCGCCTGACGGAAGCTGTCATCGGCACATTCCTCGACGGACGACTGCTCATCCTCGGAACTTGGCGCCGACATGGCGCTGCGCCGGAGGCCGCAGGATTTTTTCGCGGCGCAGAAGTCGTTGATCCAGGGCACCACGGACTTCTGGATAGCATCGGGCCGTCAGCACCCCAGACTCACGACTCTTATTGCTTGAAGTTAAAGACCGTTAAACGGGCACGCGTTGAAAGACCTAGAACCGACTCACTGGAAATCGCTGTGAGGTGCAGGCTAGCGCCGTTCCCGTCCGTAAAAAATGCAAGTCCTTCCGCTTCCCAAGAACGATGAGTCGTTGACGCTTGTCCGACATAATCAGCCAAGTGTAAAACCGGCGTGACTGTTCCGGTATTCAAGTCAATCATATTGACGGTCATCTGGGAGTCGTTCCCGAACGTGTACAGGTAATTGCCATTTACCTTGCCGCACTGGACAAAGGACAACGGCTGGGACAGGTTCAGTTGCGTGCGCACAGGAACCCCATTCCACACGGAACTGAGCGTGAACATGTTCAGCTTGGTGGCATTTTGATATTTCATCGCGTACACCATCTGACGCCCCGAATCTACCGCCACCCAGGGCACTCCGTCATTCTGGTCGACATCAAGAGGCAGAGCCGCGATCTGACCGGTAAACGAAAGATTGTTCGCATCATAGGTTGCGATAGCCGGGTGCTGGTATCCGGTCACCTCGTCCTCAAGAGGTACGAATATCTGCCCTTGGTAGACATCGATGCACCCAATGTGATCGGACCGGTATGTGCTACGGATGGCACTGGATATGGCGAACGTATTGGACCTAATACTATTGAAATTCAAATCTGTGGTGTTCAGACCGGTTCGCCCCGAAAATTCGATCGAATTGCTCTGCATGTCGAAGGCGATGCCTTGGGAGCGTGTGAGAGCAATTGAGGGATCGCTGACCAAGGTAAATTCATTCGTATTGACGAGAGCCCATGCAGGTATGGGCTGTGCGTCGGTGCCGATGTTCCAGAGCGCCCGACCGCCGCCATAGATGACCAGGTTCCCGTCATCCTGCGCTGCCAGATACGCACCCGGGTTGCCGTACGTTTGCGAGTGCCAGAGCGGGACGCCGTTGGTGTCATACACGACGAGATTGCCATCGCCCTGCATGGGGGCGAGCGCACCGGGACTCTGAGTCTGGCTGTTCCAGCGCGGGGTCCAGTCCGATGTCCGGTAGTAGACAAGATTCCCGTCGGCCTGCATCACGAGGACATAGCGGCCGTTGTCGGAACTGATGGATTGACCCGGTAAAAGCGCCGTGTTGGGCGCTAGGATGCTGGCGCTGGCGAAACATGCCACGAGGACCAGTGCAAGGGCACCCAGTGCCCGATATGACGTCGCCATCACGACCCCCTTCAGGCATGTGACTGCCCGCACTGCATTGCGCTGCGCCAGCACGGATTGTCAGGCGCTGGCTCCGTCCCGCTTGTGATGAGCGCGCAAGTGAGGCGGGAGTTGTTTCGCAAAGTGATGGCGCGTGCAAGCCCGCTCAGCCGGTTTTCTCGGTGGCCTTCGGGACGAGGCGATCGGGATTCTGAGGCGGAACGGTGTCGAGGCTTTCGCCCCCGGGTGACCGGACCCGGCCTCACAGCGTGAGGTCGCCCCGCGTGAGGGAAGGACAGCAACTTCTACACAGCTGTCGCTTGCTCGGCCGAGTCGAACGGCAGCTGATGGCCGCCAGTGTGAGTACGAGGCGGCGCCAGGAAGCTGACTTTTGGTGCGATTGCCCTGGCGGCCAAAGTCAGCTCGCGGCATCCCCCAGCGAAACCCGGTGGCGGCCACAACGTGCCGCTCGCTAGAGTCATCCAATGCGGGCGATGTGAACACAGCGCGCTGGACATGGGCGAACGATGAGCGTCTACTTCAAGCGGGCGCCGGCTTGAACGCGGCGCTATCGGTGCAACACCGCTTGCTTTTCGGAACGCAAAGGAGACTTCGATGCCTACGATCGTCGCCCACCATAAGGTCAAGGATCAAAAGCACTGGCTGGCCTCGCCCAAGCGCAAGGAATTCTTCGAACTGATCGGCGTAACGAACATCCGCACCTTCATCAACCCGACGGATCCGACCTCCGTGGCGTTGATGATGGACGTTCCCGACATGGAGAAGTTTGGCGCCGCGATGCAGTCCAAGGACGCGGCCGATGCGATGGCCCATGACGGCGTGCTGCCCGAGACCGTGGTGGTGTGCATCGAAGCCTAGACAGGCGCTGCCGATCCGGCGGCCCGTTCTTGCGGTGGCGTCCGGGTTGTGGTGAGTGCTGCTCACCCGTCGAGCGGGACGTTGACCGTCGGCTTTATGGCGATTGACCTGGGCCGCGTCGACTTCCGGTTTGGGTCGGCAGCGCTGCATCGTGACCATCGGGTGCAGCCGTTCGGCCCCGAAATTGTCGCGATCGTCGTTCGGCATGCGCGAACGACTGCTGTCGCAATCACTGACGTTCTTGGTGGCGTCGGCGAAGGTCAAGTTCCAAGGTAGACCGGTCGTTCGCTGAGAAAACCGCCGCTGGCTCCTATGGGCGCCCTGACCCGCCATCCACCCTCGACCTACGAGCGGCGGCTGTGCGATCGAAAGCGGTCGGAGATGTCGGGGCCACGACTCCGATGCCCAGCTCAGGAGCGCTTTGCCCCGACAAGGACGAACAGCATGGTCGCCGGCTTGTCGCTCTTGTTGCGCCAGGCGTGGCGTGTGCCGTTCTGGACGACCACATCGCGCGGCGCAAGCTTCTTCGTAGCGCCATCGTCGAGTTCGAGGTGTAGCTCGCCGTCGATCAGCACGCCGTAGTCAACGGAGTCGGAGGTATGCATGCCGGGGTGATCCATCTCGAACTTCTCAGCCAAACCGGGCAGCACTCGCATGTACTCACCGCCGGCGGCAGCTGGATCGAAGTCGGGAGTCATCATCACAGCGTCGGGAGGAAACGTGATGAACATCAGGTTCGTGCCACCTGGCGGCGGCGTCCATGACGCGGCAGAGACTGCCGGGTCACCCTCGCCCGCGGGCACTGTCGCGTTGGGAGTCGTCTCCCACAACAACGAAGTGACGAAGCCTGGAACGTGCTCGAACTCGGTGGTACGCGGTGCAGCCGCGTCCGATACGAAGACGGCGTTTCCTTTCCGGTCGTGGCCGGTGACGATGCGTCGGATGTGCATGGTGTGCTCCTTTGTGCCGCTCAATGCATGATCACGACGTTGGTGAATCCGCCGCTGCGCTGGTCGATCGCATCCAGCGCATCGTTGACACGCTCGAGCGAAAAGCGCTCGTGCTCGAACACTTCGAGGTTCAGCGTGCCCGCGTGGGCCATCGCCGCCATGTCCTGGCCTTCAGCTGTCGTAAACCACAAAGAGCCGATGTAGGACTTCTGCAGGCACATGAGGGGAAACGGTTCCAGCGGTATGGGATCGGCGACGCCGCCGATGTTGATCGCCTTCCCACCGCGGCGTAGTGCGTTGAACGAGTCGAGCACCGTCGCCACCGCGGCGTTGGGGCCCAGCGCCTCGATGAGCGCATCGACACCGAAACCCCCGGTCGCTTCCATCACAATCTCGGAAGTCGGCCGCGATCCGAGCGCGATCGGGACGATGCGTTGCGGGTCGAGTTGCTGCAGCTTTTCGAGCAGCGTGGTGTTGCGCCCCGTCGCGAAGATCCTGGCCGCGCCCATGGCCAGCGCAAGAATGACCGCACCCAACCCCAGCGTGCCCGTCGCGCCGTCAATGAGCACCGTCTGACCTGGGGAGAACTGTGCCTTGCGCAGCGCCGAGTAGGCGGTGCCCAGATAGCCGAAGCGAGCGCCTTGCTCGAAGCTGATGCTGTCGGGCAGCTTCACCAGGTTGGCGGCGGGTGCCGTCAGGTATTGGCCGAACCCGCCGTAAGGATAGTCCTCGAAGAGCTGCTGCGAGCCCGGGCCGAAGCCGAAATAGCCCTGGAATGTGTAGGCCGTGCAGTTGATGTGGTCGCCCCGCCGACATGCAAGGCAACTTCCGCAAGACAGCCCCGGATTCACATACACGCGGTCCCCGGGCTTGATGTCCGCGCGGACTTGGCTGCCCACTTGCGCGACCACCCCGGCTGAGTCGAGCCCGTAGATCGCGGGCAGCGCGGGCAACGGCAGGAAGGGGAACCACTTCGGATAGCTGGTCACTACATTGCGCAGGTTCGGCACCACGCCAGCCGCCTTCACTTCGACAAGCACGTCGGTAGGTCGAACTTCGGGCACCGGGATCGTGTCAACCTGGAATGGTTCACCGATCTTGTGCAGACGCGCAGCATTCATCATCTTGGCCATGGTTATCTCCGTTTGAACTGGGGGAAAAATGACCGGACTGCTACGCCCGGCCGGGGGATCGCTTGACGAGCGTCAGTCGCTCTCTTCGATTCGCGCTGACCTACGGACGCGGCTGTCCAAGCGCCACGCATCGAACGCGGCGTCCGAGGAAAGATCAGCGCCCGAGTGGGCTCAGCGCGCCAAGAAGTCCAGCACCATGCGGTTGAACTTGTCGGCGTGCTCCCACTGCGCCCAGTGGCCGCAGCGGCTGAAGACATGCAGGTCGGCCTTCTGCAGGCCTGTCACCAGCCGCAGGCCGATGTCCAGCGGCACGAAGCGGTCGTCGCGCCCCCAGACCACCAGCGTCGGAGCTGCGATCTCGCCAAGCCGGTGCCCCACATCGGGGAACTGCTTGGGGTTCGCGTCGGTGCTCTTGACGAAGTTCTCGAGGTGATCGCGACGGCTGAGCATGTTGTCCAGACGCGCCTGGAAGAGCTCTTCGGTGAGGTTGCTCGTGTCGTAGACGAACACGTTCATCATGCGCTTGAGGTTCTCAATCGTGGGATCGCGGTACAGGGCCCCGATCAGCTTGATGCCCTCGGTGGGCATGGGCACAAAGGGGCTGAGGCCGCCGGTGCCGCCACCCATCAGCACTAGTTTGCCCACGCGCTCGGGGTTGGCCAGCGCAAAGGCCACGGCGCTGTGCCCCCCCATCGAGTTGCCGACGATGTGCACTTTGTCGATGCCAATGGCATCCATCAGGCCCTTGAGCGCTCGTGCATTGAGGTCGGAGCGCGATCCGGTACTGACCACTGGATCGCTCTTGCTCCAGCCCGGACAGTCCATCAGGACGACGCGGTAGCCGGCGGCCACGAACGGCTCGACATTGCGGTTGAAGTTGGCCCAGCCGCTGGCGCCGGGGCCAGAGCCGTGGAGCATCACCACGGTCTCGGCGCCGCTGCCGGCGTCGTTGTAGTGCAGTTGCAGGTCAAGGTCGCCTTCCTTGATGCGGACGAAGCGGCTTGTGTCGGATTCGGTGATGGGAGCGTTGTTGGTGTGCATGACTTGGTCTCGGCTGTGTGATTTGGGGGCAAGGGCCTCAGGCGGCTTCGCTCATGGTGGGCGGCTGGTGAACGCGCTCGTGTTCGATGCCCTTCAACAGGTCGAGGGCCACGTCAACGATCATGTCTTCCTGGCCACCGACCATGCGGCGCTTGCCCAGTTCGACCAGAATGTCCACGGTCTTCAGGCCGTACTTGCTGGCGGCCACTTCCGAATGGCGCAGGAAGCTCGAATACACGCCGGCATAGCCGAGCGCCAAGGTCTCGCGATCCACGCGCACCGGGCGGTCTTGCAAGGGGCGCACGATGTCGTCGGCCGCATCCATCAGCTTGTAGAGGTCAGTGCCGTGGTTCCAACCGAGGCGTGCGGCCGCTGCGATGAACACTTCCAGCGGCGCGTTGCCCGCCCCGGCGCCCATTCCCGCCAGACTCGCGTCGACGCGGTCACAGCCTTCTTCGACCGCGACGATGCTGTTGGCCACGCCCAGGCTCAGATTGTGGTGCGCATGCATGCCCGTTTGCGTTTCGGCTTTGAGCACGTCCTTGAATGCACGGAAGCGATCTCGCACTTCGTTCATGCTTAGCGCACCGCCGGAGTCCACGACGTAGCAGCAGGTCGCGCCGTAGCCTTCCATCAGCTTGGCCTGCTCCGCCAGTGCTTGCGGAGTGGTCATGTGGCTCATCATCAAGAAGCCGACGGCTTCCATGCCGAGATGGCGCGCGTACTCGATGTGCTGCCTCGAAACGTCGGCCTCGGTGCAATGTGTCGCCACACGCACGATGCGCGCGCCTGCTTCGTAGGCGGCCTTGAGGTCGTGCACGGTTCCGATGCCCGGCAGCAGCAGCGTTGCGATCTTCGCGTGCTTGACCACGCTGGCGACCGCCTCGATCCACTCGACATCGGTGTGGGCGCCAAAGCCGTAGTTGAAGCTACCGCCCTGCAGGCCGTCACCGTGGGCGACCTCGATGGAATCGACTTTTGCCTCGTCGAGTGCCTTGGCGATCTGCTTGGCCTGTTCCACGCTGTATTGATGGCGGATGGCGTGGCTGCCGTCACGCAGGGTGACATCCGAGATGTAAATTTTCTCTTCGGGTTGGTGGCTCATCACTGTCTCCTTCAGGCTGGCACGACGGCGAGCATCCGCTCGGCCATGGATTCGGCGGTGCGCAAGGCGGCGCTGGTCATGATGTCGAGGTTGCCGGCATAAGCAGGCAGGTAGTGCGCAGCGCCTTCTACTTCCAGGAAGATGGAGGTTTTCAGACCGTGCATGCGGGCACCGACGCCGGGAATGCGGATCGGGCGTTCGGCTTCGATTCGGTCGAACTGCACCTTCTGCTTGACTCGATAGCCCTGCACATAAGCCTGAACGTCGGCGGCCATGCGCTCGACTGATGCGGCGATTTCCTCCTCATCGGCGAAGTCGCTCAAGGTGTAGACGGTGTCGCGCATCATCAGCGGTGGCTCGGCCGGGTTCAGCACGATGATGGCTTTGCCCTTGGCAGCGCCGCCCACCACTTCAATGGCCTTCGACGTGGTCTCGGTGAACTCGTCGATGTTGGCGCGGGTGCCGGGGCCTGCGCTCTTGCTTGAGATGCTGGCGACGATTTCGCCGTAGTGCACTTTCGTCACACGGGAGACGGCAGCGACCATCGGGATGGTGGCCTGGCCGCCGCACGTGACCATGTTGACGTTGAGCGCGTCCAGGTGCGCCTGGCCATTGACCACGGGAATGCAATACGGACCGATCGCTGCGGGCGTGAGGTCCACAAGGCGGATCTCAGGCTTGAGACTGCGAAGGAAGGCGTCGTTCTTGACGTGAGCGCCCGCCGAGGTGGCGTCGAAGACGATGTCGATGTCATCGAAGACGGGCAGGCGCGAGAGACCTTCGACGCCTTCGTGGGTGGTGGCTACGCCCATGCGTGCAGCACGTGCCAAGCCGTCGGATGCGGCGTCGATGCCGACCATCGCTCCCATTTCGATGTGGCGGCCATGGCGCAGGATCTTGATCATCAAGTCTGTGCCGATGTTGCCGCTTCCGATGATGGCGGCTTTCAGTTTGCGGGTCATGAATGTTCCTTGTTGGGTTTAGCGACTGCTGCGATGGATGCGGTGGAAAGACTCATGCTGCGGAGAAGCGCGCGCGAACGCTGCCCACTCCTTCGATACGGGCCTCGAAGTGGTCGCCGGCGAAGACGGGAACCATCGGTCCCAACGCACCCGTGAGGACGAGGTCGCCCGCGCGCAGCGGTTGGCCAAGCGAAGCCAACTTGCGTGCCAGCCAGACGGCGGCGTTGAGGGGATGACCCAGGCACGCGGCACCGCTGCCGCTCGACACCGTCTCCTCGCCGCGCACCATCGTCATGCCGCACAACTTGAGGTCCAGGCCATTGAGCTTCGTGGGTACGCCGCCGAGCGCAACCAGACCGCTGGAGGCGTTGTCGGCGACCGTGTCGGCAAACCGGATGTTCCAGTTGGCGATGCGGCTGCCGACGATCTCGATAGCCGGCAGGACATAGGCCGTGGCCCCGATCAGTTCCACCAGCGTGGTGTCAGCTGCCAGCAGGTCACGCTCAAGGACAAGCGCGACTTCAGCCTCGACCTTGGGCTGCAACGTGCGCGAGAGCGGGATTTCTTCGTCGTCCCCATAGAGCATGTCGGCGAACAAGGTACCGAAGTCGGGCTGATCCACGCCGAGCTGGCGCTGCACTGCAGGGGATGTCAGGCCGATCTTGCGGCCCACCACGCGCCGGCCCTGCGCCACGGCATGCGCGACGTTGGCCTGCTGGATGGCGTAGGCAAGGCTGCCGTCCGGGTCCGTGCCGAGTTCGTCGCGCAACGGGGCGATCGGCTCTCGTTGAGCCTCGGCCATGCGCAAGCGCTCGGCCCACTGTTCGATGCGGGGGTCCATTTTTGCTTCTCCTGTTCAGTTGGGTTGCTTCAGCAACATGAGGCCGAAGCCGGCGATGTATTCGGGGATGGCTTGGTAGTGGCGCAAGGAGCAGGTCAGCGGACGGTCCACGGCGAGGGCGCTGCGCGCGACGAGCCAGCTCTTGGACTCATGCGCCGAAAGGCCGCCCTCCTTTTCGATGCTGTCCTCGCTCATTGCGCACAGCGCATCGAGGCCCGCCGCGCCATCGATCAGCCCGTCCATCCACCGGCGGTCCCAGTCCGGATTGATGGGCTTCATGGCGCTGTCGCCCGCCGCCAGCGCCAGGCCAGCGGCCATCACACGCTGCGTCTTGGCCTCGCGCTCCTCTGGCGTCGGCTCGCTGCGGTGGGTGATGCGTTCGCGAACGGCCGCGTCCGGGTGCGAGAGCGTAGGGACCGGCGGCTCGTGCGAGAGGCCGCCGGAGCCAATGACCAGGGTGCGCCGCGGCTCCTTGTCGAGAAAGCGGCCGATGGCTTGCCCCAGCGCGCGGCAGCGGCGCAGGCGCGGGATTCCGGGCTGGGCAACCGCGTTCAGAAAGATCGGCAGCACGGGCGGCGTGTCCAGGCCACCCCACAGAAGCTGCAGCGATTGTGCGAACCCATGATCAACCTGCATGCGACGCGATACGGCGAGGTCGAAGTCCTCATCCATCAGTCGCGTGGCCAGTGCCACCGCCGCGTCGGCATCCACATGGAGGTCGCCAGCTGGCGTCAGATAGTCACCCACCGAGCGCGCCTGCGTACCAATACAGAAGGGCGGCATCAGCTCGTTGAAGAAGCCGTTGTAGTGATCTGGCGCCACGAGCACGACGAGCTCCGGGTCGAATGCCAAAACCTGATCGCGTGCGCTGGCAATGGCTGCCTTCAGTGCTTGCTCCACCGGCGGCGCGACGGGGTTGAGCCCCATCAGCGGCGAATGCGAGATGCCCAGGAATGCGCGTTCCATCACGCCGCCTCCAACACCCGCGACTTCTGGTCCAGCAACGAGGCCAGGGCCTGCTCAAGCTCTTCTCGTGCTTGCGCGGAATCCGCCACCCCAGCCTGCTGGCGCCAAGCCACGACACCGTCGGGCCGCACCAGCAACGCACCCGCTTCCTCGATTTCACGGACCGCGTGCCAACTGCAGTAGACGTCCTGGGCGGTCGGGCCTCCGATCACAACGGTGCGGAGGAACGGCAACTCCATTTCCTTCGCAGCCTCCGCCCATGCTTGGCCGGCGATCCCTGTCACCAGAGACACCTTGCCTTTGCCGATCAGATCGAGCGTAGACACGCGACGGCCGTCCTGTCCTACCAGCCAGGCGTGGGGCAGCTTGGCGCCGGGGCGCGTCGTGGATTGTACGTGAAGCTGCGGGTCGCGCTTCCAGACCTCCTCAGCTGCGTCGGGCTCCGGAATGACGGCCTCGGACACGCAACGCTGGTTGAGCTCGACACCCTGGGCATTGAACTCGAAGTTCTTCAAGTTCAATGCCTCGGCCAAGGCGGCCCGGCGGGCGATGCCCTCCGGACCTGGATCGGCGAGCTCGTCGATCCCCGCGGCGAGCGGATCCGGTGCGCCCGCCTTGCGGAAGGCCTGCTGTAGTGGGGCATAGTCCAGTCGCGATTGATTGGCGCGCTTGACGATCTGAGCGCCGACCGGGGCGCGCTCAAGGGTGTAGGAGTCCAGCAGCTGCTCGCCGGCGTGCCCCTTCACCACGAACGCCAGCTTCCATGCCAGGTTGAAGGCGTCCTGCATGCACGTGTTCGAGCCCAGGCCGCTCGAGGGTGGATGGCGGTGGACCGCGTCGCCGCCGCAGAAGACACGCCCGGACGAATAGACAGGCGCATGCGCCTGATTGACGTACCAGACGGATGTGCTGTCGATCTTGAACTCCAGGTTCGGATCGCCCACCAGCGCGCGCACCTTGCGCTTGACTTCTTCGGGCGAAAAATCGGGCTCGCCTTTCGACATGTCGAAACCCCATCCCGCGATCCATTGGTTCCACGGTTTGATGGCTCGCAACAGGCCCATGCCGATTTCGCCGAAAGAGGCGTCGGAGGTCACCATCCAGTACAGGATGCTGGGTCGATGGGCGACGTAGCGCGTGAGGTCGGCCGTGAACAGCACATAGGCGGTGGCGGCGCGCGCCAATTGCCCTTCCACTCCGAGGCCCGCATCGTCCATGACCTTCGATTTGGCCCCGTCCGCGCCAACGAGGTAGCGCGCCCTGACCTGATACTCGCGTCCGGTGAGGACGTCGCGCAGCTTCACGGTCACGCCTGAGGTGTCCTGCTCGTGGCTCAGGTACTCGGTGTTGAAGGAAAAGATCGCCCCGCGCTCGACAGCGTTCTTCACCAGCAACGGCTCCATCTTGTCCTGCGGCAGATCCATCATCGGGCAGGGGCTGGCCTGCAGGTAGTCTCCGATGCGCTCGTCACCGGTGCCCCAGGTGCGCAGCCGGGCGATCTCCGGTCCGGCAAGGCTGGTGGTGAAGAGGGTGTCGCCCATCCACTCCCATGGCGTGGCATCGCGCCGCGCTTCCTGTTCGACGCCAAGGTCGCGCAGCACCTCCATGGCACGCTGGTTGGTGATGTGCGCACGCGGTGTATTGGCAGTCCAGTTGTAGCGGTTGACCACATGCACGCGCACGCCATACGTTGCCAGTGCGAGGGCGGTCGTTGCCCCCATCGGGCCGCTGCCCACCACCAGCACGTCAGTTTGGAAATCTTCCGGTCGGTTCATGATCTGCTCCCTGCTTGCTTACTTGATGGTTGCCTGGATCACCGAGCCATAGGTCTCGATGTCGCGGCGCACACGAACTGCCAGCTCGGCAGAGTCCGCCGGGTAGGGATCGCCCGAAATTCCCAGCTTGTCCTTCATCGCCGGCTGCTTGAGCGCCGCGTTGAATTCGCGGCCCAGCTTGTCCACGATGGCTTGCGGCGTTCCTGCAGGAGCGACAAAGAAGAGGTAGTTAGAGATCGCCAAGCCGGGGTAGCCGCTTTCGGCCAAGGTCGGAACCTCTGGCAGCAGCGGATGGCGCTGCGCGCCCAGCGTGGCAATCGGCACCAGCTTGCCCGCCTTGATGTACTGCTGCGCGTAGTGCACCGGCATGACCATCGTGTCGATCTGTCCCGCCAACAGATCCGTGGCCGCCGGCGCCAGACCTTTGTAGGGCACGTCCACGAAGTCAGCCTTGGTCAAGCCGCGCAGCTGGTGCATGTGAATGAACCACGGGCTTCCCGTTCCCATGGTGCCGAAATTCAGGCCCGAGTTCTTGTTGTCTTTGGAAAGTTGGACCAGGTCCTTGACGGTGCGAGCCGGTACCTTGGGATTTACGACGAGCACCAGCGGCACGATGATCATTCCTGAGACCGGAACGAAGTCCTTCAGCGCGTCGTAGGGCACCTTGGCGCCGAGCACGTCGGCGGCCTTCGGCAGCTTAGCCATCGCATGGTTGATCGCGTGGGAATCCGAGACCACCCCGATCGTGTAGCCGTCCGCCGGCGACCTGGCCACGGCTTCCGTGCCAATGATTGAGGAGGCACCGGGGCGGTTGTCGATGATGATGGTTTGCTTGAGATTGGCCGACGCCGCCTCTGCGACCGCACGCGCCGCCGAATCGGCATTGCCGCCGGCCGGATACGGCACGATGATCTTGATTGGCTGCTTGGCAGGCCACTCCTGTGCCCAGGATGGGCTGGCGGCGAAACCCAGTGCGGCAATGGTGCAAAGGGCACGGCGAGTGATGGTCATCTTGTCTCCTGAATAGGGTGGGTGAGGCTTCTGTCGTCGCGTTCCTTGCGACTGGTTGGCAGTGTCTGAGGGGGGCTTCAAGTCGTATAGTCCGTGCACACAGTGCACCGAATGGAAGCGACGAATGCCCGTATCCGCAAGTTTTGGGGACTCGACTCTCTACCGGGAGGTGCGCGGCCTGAGCCGCGGGCTGGCCGTGCTGCGGGCCTTGAACGCGATGCCCGGCGGCATTGGTGGGGTCGTGGAACTGGCTCGCGTCACCGGGCTGCACCGCACCACCGTCAAGCGTCTGCTCGAGACACTAAAAACAGAAGGTTTGGTGCACCACAAGGACGACGGGTTGTCTTATGCCTTGGGCTTTGAAGTTAGGCGCTTGTCCGAGGGGTACGTGGGCGCCGATTGGATTGACCGGGTGGCAGCGCCAGCGATGCGCGCGCATCTACGCGCCCTTTCATGGCCGAGCGACTTGGCCACGCCAGACGGTGGTTTCATGATCGTGCGGGAATCCACCCACCGGGTGAGCATGCTCTCGCAACACCGCGCGACGATTGGCATTCGCATTCCTATGCTCGTCTCTTCGCTCGGCAGAGCGTGGCTGACCTGGTGCGCAGACGAAGAGCGCGAGGCCACGCTATCGTTGCTGCAGGAACGCACCGACGCCATCGGAGAAATGGCGCGCGACAGCGCCTATGTGAAGCGGGTCCTGCGGGAGACTCGACGACGTGGATACGCGATGAACAAGGGGGAATGGCTCACCGAGGCCAGCGTGACGGCCGTGGGCTTCCCGATACGAATCGGCGAGCACGCAATCGGCGCGATCAACTTGGTGCTGCAAAACAATGCCGTAACAGATCGCGAGATTGCCACGCGCTATGTGCCGCTGCTGCGCACGCTGGCAGATGAGATCTCCAAAGGAGCAGCGAGTTCACCTCGCGGCTGACCACGCATTTGATAGGGTTTACGGGTAAACCCTTGATTTCGGCGTAGGCCTCTTGGCTCGCGAAGGGCTTCCGCCCAGTAGCCAACGGCAAGCAAACGAGCGAGACCGGTCCTAGCAGGCGGGCGAGTGACTGTCTGGTCATGGCCGACTGTAGCCTGTCGCCGGCCCGCAGCTCCGGGCCCTAAGCCGACTTCCAGCCCGCTCCAAAGCAGCCATTGGTCCGCAGGCCGACATCTCAAAGGCCTGTTCCGAGGCGCTCGAGTGCACGATCGCCTACTGCTATGCGCCGGTCGTTTGCGCCTCCACCCCGCCCGGCGATCGCATGGGAGAGCGCAATCGGGTCGTAAGCGGTCAACGACACTAGACGCTGCCGACAGCTGCCCGCGATGTGGGCTTAGTCGGCGAATGCCCAGAGATCGACCAGCTGGGAGCCGTTGTCAGCCAGCAGCCGGAACTTCGCGGGTGCATAGTCGGTGTCGAAGGCGAGCACGCCCGAGGCCGTCGCGGGCAGCCCGCCACAGGCATCGGTGCTGGCCGCGAGATTCAGCTTCAGCGTGTTCGGGAGCACACCCGCCGACAATTTGCCGGAGAGCTTGCATGCCGAACTGCCGGCCACGATGGCGCCGTCGGCCGTCACGCTGAAGTCGGCTACCACACCAGCCGGCGTCTGCGTGCGGTAGCGCCCCGCGAGCGTGGCGATGTCGACGACGCCGGCGGCCACGACGGCGTTGCTTTGCAGCAGGGTCACCGTCACGTCTTTGTCCGAGGCCGGGATGCCGACCCAGGCACCGCCCGGATCGCGCCGATAGGTCTGCTTGGCACGGTCGTCGCTGTCGCCGAACACCAGCAACCGGCTGCCGTCCGCCGCGGCGTAGTACTTGCCGACGTTCGGTGCGCTAGCGTCATCTGAGCTGACGACGTAGTTGCCGGTGGCTAGGTCGTCGACGCTGACCTTCGGCGCGGCGGCCGTCCCGGTGGATGGGGGCGTGGCCGACGCCGGCGTGCCTGCCCCCGGCAGGAACCCGCTGCTGCTGCCGCCACCTCCACAGGCCGCCAAGAGCAGCGCGGCACTGCAAATGGCGGCGCTTCCGAATGTGAGATTCATGGTGCGCATCTCACTTGGCCAGAAGATCGCGCAGACGCAGGCGCAGCCATTGCTGGCCCGCGGGGCGGTGGTCGTAGCCCACCTGCATTGCCGTGACCGAGACCTTGTTCTTCGACACCAGCGCTTCATCCTCCACCTGCACGGCGGTCGCGGCTGTGCCCAAGGAGCCACCGATGCCGTAGGGCGGCGAGTTGTTGAACTTGAGCCCGTAAAGCTCGTAGCTGCCGATGCGCGAGAAGGCCCAGGGCAGGGCCACGGTCGGCGCGTTGGGAAAATTGACGTTGAGCGCCAGCCCCTCGGGCAGCAGGGCGCCGCTGCCCGCCTTGGCCTGCAGTTCTTTCACCAGCTTGACCGACAGCTGTGCCACCACGGTCGAATAGGCGTTGGCCAGGCCGGCGTTGTCGGTGGTGTCCGCGCCGGCGCTCAGGGCGATGGCCGGCAGGCCGCGCCCGGCGGCGAACTGGGCGTTGCCCACGGTGCCCGAGTTGATCACGACGCGTCCGACGTTCTGCCCTTCGTTGGGACCCGACAGCACCAGGTCCGGGGTCTTGCCCCAGCGCGCCTTGGCCAGCACGTCGAGGCCGTACATCGTGGCCATCACGGGCGTGCCGTGCACATAGTTGTAGTCGCCGCCGGTGTAGCCGGCCTTGGTGAACGGACCCACGGCCGGTGCGCCCGTGGCGGCGGCGCCGTTGTGGCAGCCGCCTTCGGCATCGACCTGGGTCTTGTCGTTGTCGGCAATGATCGTGCTGGTGCTGTACATCACGATCGCCGCGCCGCGTCCGCTCTGTCCGGTGCACGGGACCGACACGATGACGTCGTGCCCCTCCGCCTTGAGCGCCTCGTAGAGGGCCTTGAGGTTGCTGGTCAGGCCGTCGTCGTTGGACAGCAGGATGTTGAGGGCGAAGGCCGGACTGGCCAGGCCGAGCAGCGCGAGGGTGGCGGCAAGACGGAGTTTCATGGGAAAGGTTGGAGCTAGGTGGATCGGATCGCAGCGAGGCGACCGTGCGCAGCAGCAGCACGCCGCGCAGGTTATGCACGGGCGATGACACTGGCGTGACAGCGCGGGCTACCTGCGCATGCTTGGAGCGGACGATTCAGCGAGTGATCCGGAGCGCACTCGCCCTGCACATGCTTTTCTCTTACGTGTCACACGGAACAGGAAGACTTGCACCACCGTCCACTACCCGTTGTGAACGTCGCCTGCACGCAGCCTGGCGTCAACTGGAGAAATTCATGCCGATGAAACTGCTCGCTGTCATCGCCTCGTCCCATCTACCCATGTCGTTCAGTTACTCTGACGACATCGACAAGTTGCGGATCCTTCGCGCAGCCGGCCTGGTGATCGCGTTTGTGCCAGGGCCCGGAAGTCCGTTCACGCTCTCCGGCCCCGAACGGGCGGCGCAGGTCCTCGCCATCACGCAAAGGGGTCAAGAAGAATTGATGCGAAGCCGCCACCCTGACGAAGAGGTGCCGCTCGCCGCAGGCCATGGCGGCCCCACTCGCTTCCTGCGCGCGGTAGCAGATCGCGCCAGGCAGGCGCTGCGCTAGAACGCGCTCTTTTCGCCGTTCCTGCAGCACGTCAAGGCCGTCGTCACGAGCCAAGGCCCAGTTGGCATCAACGCGGTCGATGGAGACAGGGAATATCGTTGGAGATGCGATTCGCGCCACAGGCGCCGGGTAGGCGTTTGGAGCCTCGCCTGAGTCTCTCGAATGGCCTCATGCTTGACGAGGGTCTCGACGGTAAGACCGCCCCCCCGAGGGCCGGGGTGGGATCGGAACTCGGCAGTCGCACCGACTTGGTGTCCACGGTCGGTGACGAAAAAAAGCTCAACGTCCTTGCTGCAGCCGCTGCAGCCCTTGGTCTGTCAGGCGCTTGCCACCTAGGCAGTCCATTTCCACAAATCCGTTCGACCTTAGGCGATTCGAGACTTTGATTGAGTCGGTCGGATACCGTCGAGCATTGGCCTCCTGGAGAGCTTGGAGTGCACTCCACTGTTCGTCGTTGAGCTGAACTTTCTTGTTGGCCATCGCACTCTCCTTCAGCGGACGGCCAGTATCGTCGCGCGTCTAACCAGTACGCCACCTTGGAATTTCTCTTGCCAAGAAGTTCGAATCGGACTAGGAAGCGCCTTCACTCGCTCGTGAGAACGGGTGGCTGGAATACCTTGCCCGAGGCGCAGGAGTTTTCGGACCCCGGCGTCACGGACGCCAGGGCGCTGAAATCCCTTGTGACGACGGCGTTGGTGATGAGCCCTTGAATTGGCAGCGACACACGTAGGTCCCGGTGCGGCCACAACCGGTCATGTGGCTGCCGGGCTCGACCGCCCAAGCGCCGACCTTGAACGCCGCCTCCTCAGTCTTGATGAGGTTTCATCGGCAGCAATGACTAGCCCGGCCTGCCGCCTGTCCTCGCGGCTCTTGGAGTGACAAGATGCGGCCGGCCAGGAGCCGCCGCACCCACGTCAACCACTGACCACGCCACCATTCAGGCCATGGCGACAATTCAGATACCCGAGGATTTAGTTCCGAACATCGGGCCGGAGACGGGGATGGACTACCACGTCATCGATGTCCGATTGAAGGATGGTCGCACCCTTTCACGACTTGTCGTGCAAGGCGGCCGGTTCATTACTGGACGCGAAACAGATTTCAACGGCGCGGGCGAGCTGCCATTTCGGAGCGAGGATATTGCAAACGTCCGTCGCAGCACCTGGGTTTTTGGAAGGCTCTGGCCCTTCTGGCCACAGGCGCGGTCCAGGGGGACCAAATCGTCAAGAAATTGATGCCAAAGAGCTGAACAGGGGCCGCGCAAATTCCGCTTTGGAGAAAGTGGAAATTCGGCTTAGGGCCCCAAACCGGGCCTACAGCGGACGGAGATGCAGCCCGGAAGCGGCCGCTCCCGGGCCAAATCCTGTCGGCCATTCGCACTTACGCGTTCTTGGCACGCACGATGGTGTGCGTGACGGTCGACCCGCTCTCGCCGTTCTCGTTCGCCACTATCGAGAGCATGTCGCGGTGCCACCCCTCTTCGCTGACATGTAAGAACTTGCCCCAGGCGCTGGACCGGCCGTCCCTGGACGCGGTGCCCCGGTCGAAGCTCCAGGCGCCGTCCTTGATCTCGCCCCGATGTACCTCGATGCGCAGAACGCGCTCATCGCGTTCGAGGAACTGTTCCGGGCACCTTGACGCAGACCAGTGTCTATCCGCCCGAGGTCATGCGGCGCTGCCTGCAGCATGAGGCAGCCGCGCTCATCGTTGCGCACAATCAACAGAGCGGAAGTGTCGAGCCGTCGCGTGCGGACGAACTTCTGACGAAGACCTTGGGGACGGCTCTTGCGATGATGGACGTGCGGGTCCTGGACCACATCATCGTGGCAGGCGGGCGGTCGCTCTCGTTCGCGCAAGGCGGACTCCGCTGACGCATGGGGCTTCGGGCCCTTTGCATTTCTTGCGGCGATCAGCGCACTGCGTGCGATGGCTTCGGCCAGGGCGGCCAGGCGGTCACGGATCCCACCACGCTGCGTGAAGTGCCGCCGCGGCGGCGGCGGGATGCCGCTCCCATGCGATGGCGCAGGGAGGGGTGCTTGCTGTTCCCTTCAGGGTGCCACACCGTGCTCCGAGCAGGACCTGCACTTCCAGGCCACGCAGCGGCTCAGCGCCTACGCGAGCGAGGCGCGCATGGCTGGGCGCATCCAGGCCTGAGCGCCTGCCGCCGGCCTGGCCGGCGGCATTTCTCCTGGCTTGTCTCGCGTGGCGCGCGTCGCGCGCAGCCCGCTGCGCAAGATGCGGGCGCGGCACGCCTTCCCGTTGATCTTCCAGGTCATGCCCCTGCGTCGCAGAGGAGGGATCGAGCGGCCTGCGGCCGCAGCGCTGCCAGGGGGTGTGCCCGCACGGGTCCACGGCATGCCGCGGGGCATCGGCTGTCGGAGCCCCCTCTTGATCGACGCATAGCTCGCACGGGCCGCTGTCCAGGGCGTCGGGCTGCGCCACCGTCCTCACCCGGTCCTCACTTCGCTCGGCTGCGGCTTCCGGGCGGTCCCCGGACATCGGCCCTTGCTGCTCGCTGTTCATGCGTCGAGGCGGCTCCGAAAGCAGATGTTCAACCCCGCGGCACATGCCGCAGAAAGGACCGGTCATGCGTGCACATCAAACCCCTCGTCAGCGCAACACGGACAACCCGTCAGCCACGGGCGTTCCCCCCGTACCCCCCGAGGACTCACCCAAAGCAGACTTCTTGAAGGCCAGGGAGGGCGCGCCGCGCAGCGGCCGGATCGACGTCCGCCAGGCCGTCACCGATCGGATCATCGCGATGCTCGAGAAGGGTGGCAACGCGTTCCGCGAGCGCTGGACGCGGGCCGCGTCGCGCGGGATCCCGCGCAACGGCAAGACCGGTGCACCGTACCACGGCGCCAATGTGCTGCTGCTGTGGGACGCTGCGATCGAGCAGGGCTACGCCTCCAACGTGTGGCTGACCTACAAGCAGGCCGCCAGCCTGGGCGCCCAGGTGCGCAAGGGCGAGCGGGCGGTGCTCTGCGCGCATTTCGAGCGCAAGGTGGGCCCGGCATCATCGGGCCTTCCTGACGGCTCGCAGCACATCTCAGGACGCGAAGAGGAGGAGGGCGGCGCAACGGGCGCAGGCGAGCGGGACTTCCTGCTTTGCAAGCCGTTCTGGGTTTTCAACGTCGCGCAGGTCGACGGCCTTCCGCCGGAACGGGTGGATGACGTGAATGCGTCGAAGGACTGGGCCGATCGCTCGCCGATCGAGGGTGCGATGCGCTTCATCGGCGGTTGCCAGGCCGACATCCGGCACGGCTTCGATCGCGCGGCCTATGCGCCGCACGCAGACCGGATCCTCATGCCCGCCGTCGACCGGTTCACCAGTCCCGAGGCCTATTGCGCCACCGCGCTGCACGAGCTGGTGCACTGGACCGGCCACCCGGACCGGTTGGCGCGCACCTTCGGTGCGCGGTTCGGGGACGCCACCTATGCCTTCGAGGAACTCGTCGCAGAGCTCGGCAGCGCCTTCGTGCTTGGTCACATCGGGCTGGTCGACGCGACGATCGAAGGGCATGCGGCCTACCTCGACGCCTGGCTGCAGGTGCTGCGCAACGATCGCACCGCGATCTTCACCGCCGCGCGTCTGGCCGGCGAAGCGTTCGAGTACATCCTGAGCCGCGAGCTACCGACGGTGGGCGAGCTCGCCCTGGCAGATGACGCGGGCAAGGAATAGTTGGATGGATCCCCCTCGCCGCAAACCCATGGTCATGCCCGCCTCGTGAGCGTGCTGAAGACCTACGATTGCTGTCGCTGCGTCAGGAGGCCGGGGCACTGGACCATCGCACTCGCCGCGCCCAGGAAGGGCGGCGAGGTCGGCTCGGGTGAGTTCACCGTGGCGACGGCCGCTGGATCCATGCCGGTGACCTCGATGCTTCGCATGACGCGCTTCCAGCCGATCTTCGGGTCGGACTGTGCCGACCAACCCGGCCCCGGACGTCGATCCCGATCGACGTACGCCTCGCCGAAATGGCTGCTTCGGCTTTGCTCCTGGACGCTTCAGGCAAAAAAAGTTGCGGTGGAGATCGTCTTAGTGCTTGCCGCGCTGACCTTGGTCGTGACCGTGCCGGTCGGTCACTCGCCCTGACGCTCCATCAGGAGCAGGAGCAGGAGCAGGGGCCTGGACGGATGGCTGCCATTCGGTGCCCGCGTCGCTGTGACGCTGCGCGTGATCACGGACAGCCATGGGTCGAACGGTTCGCCGATCGAGGTCAGTGCCATCCCGCAGGTTGGGCTCGGCTTGCATGCCCCGGACATGGACGAGGCGCCAGCCGCCGTGGGCATGCGCCGAGTGCGGCAGGCGTGGGCCGACCGCCTGCCCGAAGGACCCGGAGGCGCGGTTCGCGGAACTGCCGGCAGTATGCGTGGCCTCCACGGCCAACGCGTCGGCTTGCCGTGAAGACCACCGGCCCCGCCGACCCGCTCGCGCGGGCGGCGAACCTCGAGCGCGACTGGTGGACGCCGACCGCTGGAGGCTACCTCGAGCATGTCTCGAAAGCCCGGAGGCCGAAGCGGTCCAGGCGTTTGCACACCGGCCGAGGTGCACCGACTGGGCACGGCCAGGAAGGCCGACATCGTGACTGCGACCGAACGGCTGGCGGCGGGAACCGGAGGGTTGCCTGCGATGCTTGGGCGACAGGAGGCTGATGCCCGGGCGCAGGCCATCGCGTCGAAGCCAGAAGCCATGGACCGCGCCGACTCAGCCGGCGATGCCGAGACCGAAGATTGCGTGGTCGAGCCAGCCGTCGCATGAGCCTGGAGCCCCGGCCTGCGGGACGGGGCGTGTGCGGCGAGAGGCGCGTCGACGAATTCAGCGGCTGCGCCGCAGACGCGCCTGCAAGCGCGCACCGCCGAGGGCGGCGCGGAGCCGCAATCCACGACAGGCCTCGCTGCGCGAGGTTGTGCCATGCCCTGCCGTGTCCGACGCTGGCGGGCAGGCCGCCGTGAACGACGCAGACACGCGCCGACAGGACCTGGTACGCGACGCCAATCGACTCCCACGTCGAACTCATCAGTCCCGCAAGCCGCCGCGGCGCGGCGGAGCGTTCTTGCGCATTCGCGAGAGCGGCGCGACCGGCACTCAGCTGCGAGCCGGACTCGTGCCGGATGGTTGTCGCTGGCGCGGTGGTTGCGGGCCTCATGCCTCCTTTGCGAGTACAGGCCTGCGCCCACGGCCTTGTTCTCGCCGTGAATCCTGGCGCGGGCACGGCGCCGCTCTCCTTCGTTTCGCTTTGCCTCGGGCCTTGCGCCGCAACCGTGCGGTCCGACAAATTTCCCCTCTGCTGCGCAGATTCCTCGCGAGGCAAATTTCCCGGGCCTTCCGGTCCTCCGCTGCGCTGCGGCCTTCTGTGCTGCGCCAGGCGGTGCGGCGAGCCCGGACCCGCGCCGTTCGGATCACGCCAAGGCCGCGATGGGCGCGAACCTGGATCAACCTCGAAAGGACTTCATCATGGGCACCATTGGCAACTTCATCGCGTCGGGCAACGGTTACACCGGCACCGTTCGCACCCTGGCTCTGAACGTGAAGGTCAGGATCACCGGCGCCGAAAAGGCGAACGAAAACGCCCCGGACTATCGCGTGATCGCCGGCAACGGTCTGGAAATCGGCGCGGCGTGGAAGAAGATGACCAAGGCGGACCGACCCTATCTGTCGGTGACGCTGGACGATCCATCGTTCCCCGCGACCATCCATGCCCGCCTGGTCGAGGCGGATGACGGTACGTACAGTCTGATCTGGTTGCGCAGCGAGGGCGATTGAGCATCGCCCTTGGCGCCCCGCCTCGGCGGGGCGCTTTTTCCTTTCAGTCACGGCGTGCGTCGACGGTCTCGGCGTGGTGCGTTGTGTCCCCACTCATCGCCTCGCTTTCCTCGGGTGTCAAAGGGGTCCGAAGACGCCGCGCGCATTCACGCGTTGCGTCGAGCATTTGATCCGGCGCCTGTACAGGGTCAGGGAGCCACGGCGATGAGAACCCTGACGGCGCGCTGCGCCGTGCCGCTTCCGGTCCCGGGCAATTCCGCCCGGATACCTTTCAGGGAGATCGACCAGGACGAAGCCGATCACCCACGAACAAGGCGCAGTTGCCGGACCAACGGTCGGCGATCCATCGAGGAAGGCGATTCCGACCCGTTCCCGTGGTCAAGTGGTTCACGCCCCACGCGGAGCGACGTGGCTGCTGACCGAGACCGATCCTGAGGACCCGGACCGGGCCTTCCGCCTGTGCGACCTGGGCTTCGTGCGCCTTCAGGAACTCGCGGCGTTGCGGGGGCGCTTGCGCCCGCCGATCGAACGGGACTTCGGCTTCGCCGACAAGCCCATCAGCGGGTATGCGCGCGAAGCGCGCCTCTCGGGGCGCATCGTGGCTTGGCCCGCCCCTTCAGCCGCCAGCCTCTGCGGCTGGCGCGGCTTCCCTTCTTTGCTGTGCAGGCGTCGCTTCATTGTCCAAAGCGGTTCGTGGGCGAGCGTTGAAGCTGGCCGCCTCGGTCTCAGGACGCGCCATGCGCGCGCCTACGCCAGGCTGCGCCTGGGTCGATCGAAGCGGGGCGCAGTGGCTGGACGTCTTGGGACTGGTGCAGCGGGTGGACGCGCACCGCTGGTGCACGGCGACGCACATCGAACAGGCGTTAGCGCCATGGGCGAACGCGCGGACGTCCTGCGTGCCATGCATCGCGCGCTTCGCGGATCCGCGCGGGAATGCGTGCCGGTCGCGCAAGCGAGTGCCGGCCTGGTGGGGCGCGTCGTCGGCAAGGGGCTTGGCGACGCGTTGAACGATCGAGGCTGTCTCGTGGTGGACGGCCTCGACGGCAGGGCACACTTGCGGGATCTGCCAGCAGGTGCCGACCTGGCCGCGTGCCGCTGGATGCATCGTGGAGCCGAGGGCGCGCGGCGCCTCGCGCGCCGTCAACGCCACGATCGTCGAAATGGCGAAACAGGACGTCTGTCGAAGGGAATACCACGTCGCCAGCCTTCGAGCGTGCACCGACGCCGACCCGGAAGGCGCGGTCGACATGCATGTCCGCAGGCTGGAGGCCCTCGCCGAGCCGGCGTGGTCGAGCGACTCGAAGTCGGCGTCCGGCGCATCCCCTCGGATGATCTTGCGCAAGCAGGCAGGCACGATGAACGAACCCGGGCACCCTGCCAGGTCTTGGTGACGTCCTGTTGGCCCCCGGAGCCCCAGGTCCGGGCGCCGGGCGCCACCTGGCGGGATCAGGAAATCCTCTGGCGTCGGGAGCCGGCACGGCCTCAGGGGTTCGGCCACGAAGTGCCCGCCGCGATGCAGCGTCGCCGGGACTTCCTCGCCGCGCCGGATTCGCCCGGGTCGAGGGCCCGCGCTTCCTGCCAATGCCCGGGCTTTTCTCGACCCTCGTGCAGCATGACCTGGCGGCCGCAGGGCGCCGGCTTCAGGCGCAGTCGGCGCTCTCTACCGACCGGCCTGCGACGGACAGCGCATCGGCGGGCGCTACGGCCGTTCGGTCCAGCTCGCAGGCGGGCGATTCGCCGTGCTCGACGATGGCGCAGGGTTCAGCCCCGTGCCGTGGCGGCCCGTGATCGACCAGCGTCTTGGACGGGAGATGTCTGCGGTGGTACGGGGGGATGTCCGTGTCCTGGCAGTTCGGGCGACTTCTCCCTTTGGATCTCGCCGGACCGCGACCGCCCCCCGTGGGCTTGGAAGGCAGGCGGCGCGGAAGTGGCGCACGCGGCACGCTCAGCAGGGTGCCCCTGATCCGATGAGGGATGGCGTGTCGGGAATGGGTGCCAGCAGCATCCGCCTGAGCGTCTCGAGATCGCCCATGTTCAGGGCGCCTTGCGGGGCCGCCACGTAGTAGGCCCACGCGGTGTTCAGGCGATGGGCGAACGGCTGCATGAGCCGACCGTCCTTCAGATCCCTTTCAACGAGCTGGTCCACCGCCAGCGCGAAGCCCTGTCCTGCCGCGGCGGCTTCCAGCGCCACGGTGGCCTGGTTGAAGAAGGGACCCCGGGGCGATCGCCCCGGGGTGACACCCGCCCTCGCCATCCACGCCTCCCAGAAATCGTGCAGCGACGTGTGCAGCAGCGTCTGCGACAACAGGATCTTCGGATCGCTGGGCCGCCCGAGGCATTCGAAGAGCGCAGGACTGCAGACGGGAAACAGCTCCTCGTCGAACAGCTTCAGGCCACACGCGCAGGGGCTGTCCGGTCGATGCTCGATCACCAAATCGATGTCCGCCCGCGAAACATCCGCCTCTGCGATGTCGGCGCAGACACGCAATTCGGCATTCTCGTGCGCGGCGCGCAGGACGTTCAATCGCGGGCCCAGCCAGCGGGTGGCCAGACTGGGCGGCGCCCAGATGGTGACGGTCCGGTTGCTCGTGACCTCTTCGGTCGCTCGCGAGAGCTGAAGCAAGGCAGAACGGATCGATTCGGCGTAGGTACGCCCCACGACGGTGAGCGCCAAGGTGCCGGAAAGCCGGATGAACAGCTTGACGCCGAGATGGGCTTCCAGCGATCGGACGTGCTGTCCGACAGCGCCGGCGGTCACGCAAAGCTCATCGGCCGCCGTTCGATAGTTCAGATGCCTGGCGGTCGCCTCGAACGCACGAACGGCATTCAGTGGGGGAAGCCTGATGCGAATTGCCATGGCCGCAACCTGATGAACCTTCGACCGTCTTGGATGTGGACGGAATCATTTTTGCATGGCGTGCAACCCTTGACGGGGCGTCGAGCAGTTTTTCTGCGACGCATGCAAGCAAATGTGACTTGCTGCCACTTCACGGCCGCCGATATCGTTGGGGGCGCGCGCGGACGGCCGTCATCCGCAGCATCTTGTTCAGCCCTTGATTCACCACATTGGAGCACCTCGACCTATGGACTATCTCGCGACTCTCGACGAACTGGCTGTTCCTGAGCCCGAAGAACGATTCTTCGCCGGCCTGAGCGGCCGACAGGACCCGGGACTTGGGCGCTGGGCGAGGAGCTACCACTACTTTTCGATCTCGCAGGCGAAGCTGCTGCCGTTGATGGTGAAGCGCCTGGCGATGACGGACTACCACTCGCTGTCTGAAGTCACGCAAGCGCTCTACGAAGAATACGGGTCGGGAAAGGTCGAGGCGGTGCACAGCCGCCTCTTCGCTCGATTCTGCGAGGCGGTCGGCCTGCGCGGCGACCGTCTGCCGATCGCGCGTGCCGACGTCGAGCCGGAGGTTCTTCACTACCTCGATGCCATCGAAGCCGGCTATCGCCACGCGGACAACGGCATCACGATGGCGACCTACTGCTTTCTTGAGCGGTCCGCCGTCCTGTCCTATCCGCTCATGTTGCGTCGCCTGGGCGATCTGGGATTCTCGGCGTCCGAGCTCATCTTCTTTTCGACGCATGTCGTGCAGGAAGCCGAGCATGACCGGGGGGCCAACCAGATCGCCCGGCGGTTGATCCGGTCATCGCGCGAGCAGCAGGATTTCGTCGATCAATTGCGGCGCATGCAACGCGCCTGGTCGAACTTCTGGCGGCCCTTCGCCATGCGGGAAGTGAACATCGTTCGTTGAGTCGACGCAGGCGGGTCGCCGGCCCCTTGCCGGCGCACCTCGCAGCGTGACGGCTGCGCACGCCGGAGCGGGTTGCGTCCACGCGAGCGCTCCAGGCGCAGCGGTCACGCGCCATGACGTTCTCACAGGCTCCATGTCGTTGCGTCGCGCCATGGGCCTCCAATCTGACCCATGATCGAATTGCCTCACCTTCGCCATCTCATTGCGGTTTCGGAAGAGCAGAACTTCAACCGTGCCGCCGAGCGGGTCCACATCGACCAGACGCCGCTGGCGCGAGCCGTGCGGGATCTCGAAGATCAATCGGGCGTGGGCCGGCTCATGCGCACGCTCCGGCGGCTCCATCTCACGCCGGCGGGCAGCGATGTGCTCGGTCATGCACGGCTACTCATCTTGCGCCTGGAACGCGTCAAACGGGCGGTTCGCTCCAGGGCGCAGCGCCACCGGTCGTCGCGTATCGCGATCGCAGATGGCATTGCGCAACCGCAAAGGCCGCACTGTCTGCGGACCCGGCAGTCCGTCTGCCCGCACGCCCCGCCGGAACTGCTGGAACTTCGCACCGATCTGGTGCCCGCTCTGCGCCGGGAGGAAGCGGACGCGGGCTTCTGCTTCGCAGCCCCGCTCCACGGGGCCATCGAACAGCGTGCGGCCTGGACGTACCGCGTGCGCGCGATTCTCCCTGCGAGGCATGTCCTTGCGCGGCGCCGCGAACTGTGCCTCGTCGAACGCCGGGCCTACCCACCGTGACGTGCGACGCCAATGCGATGCCGGGATTGCGCCGGCAGATGGATGAACTGCAGCGGGCTCATCATGCACGCGTGCGGCTCGACACGGCCAAGACCCTGGCCGGGTCCCTGGCGCGGGTGGCTGCGGGCTTTGGCGCCGGCGTGGCAGACGCCGGGCATCTGCAGGCCTGCCATCGCAGCGACCTCATGGCCGTGCCGCTGCACGAGGAATTCAGCTTTCGCACGTACGTGCTGCACAGGCGCCGGCCGGTGCGTTCCCCGGACGCCGTGCTTCGATTGGTCGACCACGCCCTTTCCGCTGGCGGCTGCCAGGGGACCTCGACCCCATGCGCGAGGCGCAGCGTCATCACGCTCCCAGAGACGCCGGAGGTGGCGAACGCAGCCGAAGGCGAGCCTGATGGACCCTGCGCAATGGAAGGAGGAGATGCCATGAACGATCGGATCGCGGAATTTCGTGACGGGCTGACGCCCGGACTGCCTGCAGAGGTCATCTTCTCGAAAATCGCCGCCGCTGCGCGCGAACTGGGCTTCGAGGGTTGCGCATACGGTCTGCGGCGCGGTCTGCCACTTTCGCAACCTCGCTTCGTCCTGTTGAACAACTACGATCTGCGCTGGCAACAGCGCTACGCCAGCGCGTCCTATCTGAACATCGACCCAGTGGTCGCGCACGGGGCGCGACGGGTCGAGCCGGTGATGTGGACCGATGGACTCTTTCGCAGCGCGCCGCAGTTGTGGGATGAGGCACGCGCCTTCGGACTCGCGGTGGGGTGGTCCCAGTCCTGCTTCGATGCCACCGGTACGGGCGGCATGTTGTCTGTCTCCCGCTCCCATGAAACGGTCACGGCCGCGGAGCTGCGCACACGCGAGCCGTCGCTTCGAATGCTGGTTCACGTCGCGCATCTGGCGCTGTCCGCAGCGCTCCTGCCTTCGGAGTGGCCCGCGGCCGAGTTGACCCGGCGGGAAGAGGAGATCCTTCGCTGGACGGCCGATGGGAAAACCTCGCCGGAGATCGCCGAGATTCTTCGGTTGTCCGTCAATACCGTGAACTACCACCTCAAGCGCGCGCTTCCCAAACTCGGCGCGGCGACCAAGGCTGGCGCCGTCGCTCTCCTGATGACCCGGCCGCTGCGGTCGTCGCGCGCGATGGGTTCAACACGCTGACGACGTGTGCGCCGCCTCGGGTGGGGGCAACGCGGCGCGACCCTTGCGGCTTGCGGCGCACCGCGCGCATTCGCGGCTCTGCCGGGCCTCGATCCAGCAAGGGACGAGCGCGTGGCCATCGATCACTTGAACCGGCGCTGCAGCCCGGGCTGCGAAGCCGGCGCGGCGAAGAAGTCGCTCCACACCGCGCGGCGACACGGTGATGAGACGACGCGCGCCACAGCCAGCGGCGAGGTCGAGCGCCGCCTGAAGGAGCCCGACCGCGACCGGCGAAGTGAAGGCCTGGTGCGAGGATGCGTGCTGCGACAACAGGTCCATCGCGGCGAATCGGGAGAGCTCCCAGATCTCGGCGCTGCGGGGAAGCGGCTGCGACCCCATGAGCTGAGGGAAGACCTCTGCCAGCAGGTAAGGCCGGTGCGTCGGAAGCAGTCGAGCCACCCCCACCAGTGCGCCATCCGGATTCCGGGCCGCGATGTAGACCGTGTCCGAACGATCGAACTGGTCGAACTCCAGGCCTTCGAAGGTCGCCAGCGACCAGCCCAGTCGCTCCACGAAGACCTGGTGGCGGTAGCGCGCGACGCTCGCCACGATGAGCGGCGCCAGTTGTGCCGGTGTTCCTGCGAGGTATTCGGTGCGTTGTTCGGGCGACTGCATGGGCGCTATTGCAGCCCGGTCCCGAGGCGGGTGCCACTACCCGATCAGGTGAGATGCAACTGCGGGATGCGCGGGATGCGCGGGATACGCGGGATGGGCGGGATACGCGGGTTGCGTGGGATACGCGGGTTGCGGGTTGCGGGTTGCGGCCGCGTTCGGCGATGCGCCGGCGCCGCCGGAGCGCGCGTCGGGTCGAACCAGCCGGACCTCATCGATCTCATCGACATCATCGACATCATCGACACGGGCGCTGCGGAATGCCCCGTCTTCTCGGACCTCTGCCGTTGCGCCACGAGCCTGCCGTGCAACACGGCCTGCGCTGTCCGGTTGCCCTTGCACCGCGTTTCCCGAATGAAACGGGGCCTGCGACGGCCGTCGCGGCGCGCCGCGACGGATGGCGCGTCGTGACGCAATGAGCAAGCGTTGAGACTTGGAGACCATCGGGGAAAACTTGGCGCTTCTTTCTTAGAGGTGATCAATGCCGAAACACACGCCCGTCTTCCTGGATCCGCCGGATCGCAGCATGCGCAAGAGCCGCAGCACGCGGGCCGCGACGCTCTCGTCGCGGTGGCTCTCCCGTCTCTTCATTCCAGGCCTGTGGCTGGAGGGAGGGCGCGGGCGAGATGTTGCTCCGGATGCACCCGCCGCGCCACGGCCGTTCAAGGCAGTCCTCTGCGCGGCCGCCCTGGCGATCGGCCTCGGCGCCCAGGGCGCCTTCGCTCAAGGCGCTGCCAGCGAGACGCCCAAGTGGCCGACGAAGCCGATACGCATCGTCGTCGGGTTCGGCGGGGGATCGTCTCCCGACCTCGTTGCCCGGGCCATCGCGGACCCTTTGTCGAAAGCGCTCGGTCAGCCGGTCATCGTCGACAACCGACCCGGCGCGAGCGGAAACATCGCGGCGGACATCGTGGCCAAGTCCACCGATCAGCACACGATCGGGATGCTGATCAACGGCAACATGACCGTTGCCAAGATTCTCAACCCCGCGACGCCCTATGACCCCTTGAAGGACCTGGCGCCCATCAGCCTCATCTGCGTGGCGCCGCTGGTCCTGGCGGCCCCGATGGACGCGCCGGGCACCGACGGACGGATCTTTCTCGCCGCAGCGAAGGCCGCAGGCAATCGCTGGAGCTATGGCTCGCCGGGCATCGGCACGGTCGGGCACCTGGGCATGGAACTCCTGAAGTCCCGCACCGGCATCGCTCCGGTGCACGTGCCCTATCTGGGCAACCCGCAGGTGATCGGCGGACTCATCGGTGGCCAGCTCCAGATATCCCTGCTGCCCCCGGGCCTGGCGGCGGAGCAGGTGAAGGCTGGCAGGTTGCGCGCCATCGGCGTGACCTCGCTGGCGCGCAGCCCCCTGGTCCCCGACTACCCGACCCTGGGCGAGGCCGGTGTCGAGAACTTCCAGCTGGAGATCTGGACGGCCGCCGCCGGGCCCGCCACCATGCCCCAACCCATCATCGACCGGCTGTCGAAGCTGATCGGGGAGATCACGCGCACGCCCGAGGTGCGCCAGCGACTGCACCTGGACGGTTACGAGGCGGTCGGTTCGCCCGCGGATGTCCTTGCCGCGCGCATCAAGGCGGACACCGCACTGCTCAGCAATATCATCGTCACGCAAGGTGTGAGGCTGGAATGAGCGAGCCGAAGCCGGACCCTGATGGTGCGTCGTCTGCGGCTGCTGTGGAGCAGGAAGCCAGGCTCGCCGCCTTGCGCGCGCAACTCGATGCGATCGATGCGAGGCTGCTGGAGGTGCTGTTCGAGCGACTGGCGTGCTGCGCCCGCATCGGGCACCACAAGAAGGTGCACGCGGTGCCCATGATGGCACCGCATCGCATCGGGATCGTTCAGCGCCGCGCCGCCGAATTCGCCGCCAGCCACGCGTTGAATCCCACCTTCCTGCATCAGCTCTACGAGCTGATCATCGCGGAGACCTGCCGCCTCGAGGACGAGATCATCGCCTCGGAAGCGACCCTGCCGCAGGCCGTTCGCTCCGCCTGACCAGGACCTTCTGCATCGATCTTCGCGCGGGTCCTCGTCGACGCATTCCGCCAGGAATGCTTGCGGGGCCGCGCGCTGCGTGAGCCTGTGAAAAAGCATCTCGTCGCATCTCCCTTTCCGACGGCCCGGAAGATCCGTCTCCCGGAAGCGCTCAGCCGTCCCCGCAGCACCGTGGCGACGCCGCGCAGTGAAACCGCGCGACGGCTCGGAGAGCAGGTGCGCGCGCTTCGCATCGCAGCGGGCGTCTCGGGGGGAGAGCTGGCCCGCCGCAGCGGCATCTCGCGCTCCATGCTTTCGCGGATCGAGCGCGGCCTGGTGCGAGCCACAGTGGACACGCTCGAGCGGATCGCAGAGGGACTCCATGTGCCGCTGGCCCGGATGTTTTCCGACCAGGCGCAACGAGCGGACTATTCCTTCGTCCCGGCAGGCCGAGGCATCGTGGTCGACCGGGTGGGCGCCGTGGCCGGGTATCGCTACGAACTGCTGGGCCATGTGCTGTCCGGGAATCTCTTCGTGGAACCCTACCTCGTGCGGCTTCTCCCCGCAGCCACGCCGTACACCAGCTTTCAGCATCCGGGGATCAAGTTCCTCCACTGGATCGGTGGACGTGTTCGATACCGATACGGCGACCGGGTGGTCACGCTGACGAAGGGGGACTCCCTGCTCTTCGACGCCATGGCGCTCCACGGCGTGGACAGCATCGAGGAGGCGCCGGTCGCCTACCTCTGCGTCGTCTTCACGATGCGAGACTAGGCGCACCATCGGCCGGCGCCAGCCTGATCTTGTCATTCATCCATTCATCCATTCATCCATTCATCCATTCATCCATCCGCCGTCCACCTCCACCATCCACCATCTCATCAACCATTTCCGAGACAGAACCATGCCATCCTTTGTCACCCTGGGTCCGAGCGGCAGCAACCACGATTTCGTCCTGCGCCGCTATCTGGATGCCCATGGCCTTGGCGACCGCGCCCGCATCGTGCTGGTGGACGACTTTCATGTGGGCGCCCGGCAGGTCGTCGCCGGTGAAGCGGATTTCATGCTTCAGTGCGCGGCGCATCCTGATCTGGCTGAGGTGACAGGCCTCTATCGTCGGCGACTCTTCGTGGTGGACGCTTTCATTTCCCAAAGTCGTCCCATGGCCCTCATGCGTCAGAAGGATCCGGTCGGGGTCCCGGATTGTGTCGCAGTCCAGGCGGCGACCCGCCATTACGCGGACCTCTCGCCCTGGTCTCGGGTGGTGACCGAGCCGACGGTCATGGCCGTGAGTCTGGGCCTGCTGGCGCGACGCCATGTGGCAGGCATCGGCTTCGCTTCGTTCGCCGAGGCACATCCGGAGGCCTTGGAGGTCGTCGTTCCCATCGGATCGATCTGTGACGCGTGGGTGCTCTTCGGGCGCACGGCCGTGGATGGTGGCGAGACCGTGGTCTGGACATCCAGTCCCGTCTCGCGGCTCCTTGCCGCGGATGAGCCGACGGGCTGATTCATCGCAGGTGTACGCAGGTTGTGCGCAGGAGGGATGGTTCGCGCGGACCCCCGGCGATGGCATGGGATCACCGACCGACCCCTGGCGCTCGCCGCGTGGAGCGCAGGACGCAGGCGCCGGAACCGGCGACCAGCGCAATGCCGATGAGGGCCCGCCGGTCCGGCACTTCGTTCCAGACCGCGAATCCCAGCACGAGGGCCCAGACGATGTTGCTGAAGCGGAAGGGCGCGACGACGGACAGGTCAGCGCGCCGGGTGGCGGCCACGACGGCACTGTTCCCGACAGCCGTGAAGACCGCAGCCCCGACCATCCAGGTGAGCGTGCGCGGGTCCGTGGGAGCGCGGACCTCCAGGGTGGCCATGGCTGCGCCCGCAAGGGTCACCGCCAGGGTGGTGACGCTGGCGACCAGCAGCGAGGGAACATCGAGCGGAATGGCGCGATTGACGAGTTCGCGGCCCGCCAGAGAGGCGGCGCAGGCGAGGGCCAACGCGAGCCCTGGGAGGTCGACCGCGGAAGAAGGTCGCACGACCATCAGGACGCCGACAAAGCCGGCGGTCGCCGCCAGGACACGATCCAACCTCCTGGGCTCCAGTCCCGTCGCCATGCTCACGGCGGCAACGATCAGGGGAGCGATCATCATGATCGAGGTCACCGTGGAGAGCGGCATGCGCGACAGCGCGGCGACGGAGGTTGCCGCCGTCGTGATCTCGAGCAACGCGCGAAGCGCGACGATGGGCCGAAGCGTCTGGCGCCAGGCGTGATGCAGCCGGGCACGCGCCACGACCGCCAGAAGCATCATCGACGCGAGCGCTCCGCGCAGCAGCAGGATCTGTCCGGTGCCGTAGCGGGCCGCCGCCAGCTTGATGAAGGCGTCGTTCAGCACATAGCAGGCCATGGCGAGCAGCATGAGACCGATGCCATGCCGGTTCTCCTCGGCGGAGGCCATCACGCGCCGCTGTCCGCGTCGTCCTGCGCCTTCGATGCGGGCGGCCCGTCCATGGACGCCGCGCCGCAGGCGCGAAGCGTTTCGTACTGCGCCTTGGCCTTGAGCACGATCTCGTCCACCTCGGCGTCGGGATCCGACATCGCCACGATCGCTCCACCCGATCCGATGGAGACCTTCTCTCCGTCGCTCACGATGGTGCGGATGACGATGTTGAGCTTCGCCCGGCCGTCCAGGGACAGGAAGCCAAGGCTTCCGGCGTAGACGCCTCGCGGGGCGCCTTCGAGGGCGTCGAGGATCCGCATGGTTCGAATCTTCGGCGCACCTGTCATGGACCCGCCCGGGAAGGTTGCGCGCAGTGCATCGATGATCGACTTGTCGCGGCGCAGTTTTCCGCGGATGGTGCTCACGAGCTGGTGCACGGTCTCGAAGGACTCGACGTGAAAGAGCAGCGGGACGTTGACGCTGCCGACCTCGCACACGCGCGCCAGGTCGTTGCGCAGCAGATCGACGATCATGAGGTTCTCTGCCCGGGTCTTCTCGTCCTCGAGCAGAAAGCGGCTGTTGCGTGCGTCCTGCTCGGGTGTCGCGCCGCGGCCGATGGTGCCCTTGATCGGCTTGGATTCGAGGGTGCCGTCGGCCGCGAGTTCCAGGAAGAGCTCCGGCGAGGCGCAGAGGACGGCAAGGGGTCCCGACTTGAGGTAGGCGGCGTAGGGGGCCGGGTTGTTCCGGCGCAGCACGCGATAGACGTTCCAGGCGTCGATCCCGCCGGCGCCGACAAGCTGGTTCGTGAGACAGGCCTCGTACGTCTCGCCCTGGAGGATCTCATCCTGGCAGCGCTCGATGAGCGCACGGTATTGCTGCAGCGGTATGCGCCATGCCATGGGCTCGAGTGCCTCGGCACCCGCTTCGCGCAGGATGGGCGCGCCGAGAGCGAGCGTCTCCAGCCGCTCGGCGAGCCCACGCATCCATTCCATGTTCGCCTTGGACAAGGCGCCCTGGTCGAGACACAGGATCCATGCGTCCTCGTTCAAATGGTCAAAGGCCACCAGACGGTCCGCGAAGATCCAGAGCGCGTCGGGGGTGGACGCGTCGGGCGTGGGCTGGCCTTGCAGTTCGCCGCGCAGCTCGTAGCCGAGGTAGCCGACGTAGCCGCCGATGAATTCGAAGGGCCACTCGCCCGCGGCGACCGCGCACTGGGCGAGGCGCTCCTGAAGGAAGTCGAAGATGCTGCCCGAGGCGTTGTTCGCCCCGGCGGCGAGCAGGTGGTCCGGGGCGGGTCCCTGGACGCGGAGCTCCCGCTCGGCCGAGCGATAGGTCACGACCTGCGCAGCAGGGCCGCGGGCGTCCCCCATGTACGAGAAGCGTCCTCGCTGGCCGTCGGGGGCGCTGCTGTCCAGCCAGAAGGCGGCATGGGCGTCCGCGAAGCAGGCCGAGAACACCGCTTCGGGCGCGGGAAAGTTCTGCAGGCGATGGATGTGGACGCTGAAGGGACGGCCTATGGGGCTCTCGCGCGCGGCCTGAGCCGGACCGCGGCCCGGAAAGCCCGCATGGGATGCGTGCCGCACATGCCATGCCTGCGTGAGATCCCGGAAGTTGGCCAGGAGCCGGGCGCCGAACTCCGTGCAGATCGACTCGGGATGGAATTGCACGCCCCACCAGGGTCGATGAAGGTGTCGCAGGGCCATGAGCGTGCCGTCCGGCGTCCACGCCAGCGCCTCCATGTCGGGCGGAAGGTGGCTGGCCGCGAGCGAGTGATAGCGCACCGCTTCGAACGGTGAGGGAATGCCGCGGAAGAGCTCGCAGTCCACATGCGAGACCTGGTCCACGCGCCCGTGCATCGGGCGGATGGCCAGGTCCACGGTCGCCCCCGAGAAGTGGGCCATGGCCTGATGGCCCAGGCACACCCCCAGGATGGGGACATCCGAGAAGCGCAGGGCGTCGCCGGAGATCCCCAGATCGCTGGCCCGCTGCGGCCGCCCTGGCCCGGGCGAGATCACGATGTTGTCGAACTCCATGGCCTGGACCTCGGCCCATGGCAGCGCGTCGTTGCGCAGGACGATGGGCTCGCGGCCGTTGGCGGCCGCCAGGTACTGGTGCAGGTTGTAGGTGAAGGAATCGTGGTTGTCGATCAGCAGGGTGCGCATGGAAAACCTCGCCGGGGTCCTGAGGGCTTCCATGGTGGGTCGGCGGACGGGTCCGTCCAACTACCAGAATGGGTGGGTGCGTTCAGCGCGCCAGGTCGGCGCGCCGGAGGGCGCAGACCACGTTGCGGCGGCTTCGTGATGCGCGCGCTGAAGCGTTGCGGCCGGACACGTCGCGCTGCCGGCAGGGCAACCGGAAAGGCGAAGGTGAAGAAGCGGGAAGGAATGGGAAGGGATGGGAAGGAATGGGAAAGGATGGGAAGGGACGGGAGGGGACGGGATGGGACGCGCAGGCGACCGGGCCTGCGCCGTGCGATGCCGTGCCCTCGACCCGAAACGCTGTCTAGGCGCCCGCCTGGATCAATTCGGCGAGCGACGCCTCGGGCGTGTGCATGCAGGCGCGGCACCAGTCCAGATAAAAGAGGACGTCCATGTAGCGCTCGCCGCGCTCGATCTTGGAGACGGAAGACTGGTCGACCTTCAGGCGGGCGCCGAGCTCGGCCTGGGTGAGGCCGCTCTGGCGCCGGAGCTTGCGCAGATGCCTGCGCAGAATCTCGTAGCGGCGGTGGTGGATGGGAACAAGCACGCGTGCAATGCTCTCCATGAATTATAAAAAGGCCATTTCGGACTATTTTTGTGTATGATTCGCCGAGGAAAAAAGACTGGTATGGCCTTTGAAATGCACCTTGCCGCTGCGACGCCCGGCATGGGTGGGCGCATCCGCCCTGGCGCGGTGCCGGGCACGAGGTCGGCGCGGGCACAGCGCCCCGGGGTGCGTGAAAGCACCGGGTGGCCGTACGCGGCGGCTGCCGTCCACGCGACAGCCGCGACAGCCGCGAAGGTCGGAGAGCGAGGCCGGTGATGCGCGCGCGCGCTGCGCCATCGCCGCTGCCGAGCGCGCGAAAGCCCCGATTGCCCGCCTCGCTCGCGCGGGCGCCTCTTCGTGCAGGGCCACCCGCGAAGAGCGAGGCCCTGCATCGTCTGGGCGAGGAGGTGCGCAACCTCCGGATCGCCCATGGACTCTCGGGCGGCGAGTTGGCTCGGCGTTGCGGACTCTCGCGGTCCATGCTCTCGCGCATCGAGCGCGGACTCGTGTCGCCCTCCATCGATACCCTGCATCAGTTGGCGCAGGCCCTGGAGGTCCCGCCGTCGCGCTTCTTCTGTCATCAGAACGCCCGGCCCGAGCTGTCCTTCGTGCCCGCCGGACGAGGCATCGTGGTGAACCGGCTCGGCGCGACCGCAGGGTTCCGCTATGAGCTGCTCGGCCACTCGCTGTCCGGCAACCTGCTGGCCGAACCCTACGTCGTCCGCCTGAAGCCGGGTGCGCGACCCTTCGTCGAGTTCCTGCACCCCGGGCGACAGTTCATCCACATCCTGTCGGGTCGCATCTGCTACCGCCATGGCGGCCAGGCGCTGGAGATCGGCCAGGGAGATTCGCTCTTGTTCGACACCAGTGCGCCCCACGGCGTCGAGCGGATCCTCGAGGAGCCCGTGAGCTACCTGATGGTGAGCGTCACCACGCGAAACTGAGACACCGGGCCGCTGTGGCTTGCCGTGGGCGGCCCCGCACCGCGCTCGCTCCGAAAGAGGCGCCGGCAGCGCATGTCGCGGCGCCACGTCGCGCCGGGACGTTCAGGTTCGTCGCGCTCGCGCTCGCTCACGGCCATGGTCATGGTCAAGGTCAAGGTCAAGGTCATGGTCATGGTCATGGTCATGGTCATGGTGCCGCCTGCGCGCCGAGCCATTCACCTGCTTGGGCGGTCGGCCGCATCACGAAGGCCCTGGATCGTCCGCATGCGCATGCGTCGACCTCTCAGGTCGCGTGCCATCCCGTGGTGCAGGTCCACGGCCCGCAGAAGGCTGAGATGCACCGTACTCGGCGTGCCACTGCGGACACACCCCAAGCGGGCTCAGCCTCTCGGTGACGGGGTACTGGCACCTGCGCGCGTTCGCGCGTTCGCGCGTTCGCGCGGCGTTGCATCCCATCCAGCAGTTGCCGGGTTGGCGAACGCCGCGCGAGTGGCTGGCTGGCACCGCCTGAATGATGCGCAGACCGCGGCGGTTCGCGCCACGTTCACGCGTGGGCGTCATCCCTGCTTGATCGCGTTCCCGCCGGAGATGCCGTCCCACAGCAGGTGGCCGGATCCCATCGATGCGGGTGTTGTCGGCAGGCCGCGCTGCATGAAATAGCGGTCCAGCGCGGCGCGCGCCAAAGGCGGCAGCGATACCCGGCCGCGTCGGACGCCTTCGCCGACGACGTGGAGATGGCCCGAAGCTTCAGGTTCGTCGCGTCGGGCCACCGGAACGGCGGTCGTCGTCCTCGCCGGGGTGGGCGTCGGGTCCGGCAGGGCGCTCCACCGGCTTCGCCGCTGTCGGGCTGCTCCAGGTTCGCGCCGTCGCGCTCTTCCCCTTCGGGGACTGCGTCTCGCAGCCCTCCAGGCCATTCATCTCTGCCATAGCGAGGGTGGGTGGGTTTGCCTGTGTGCGCCCACGCTACCCCGCCGTTCTCGCGTTCAAGGCCCTGCGCGCGCTTCGCGTGCTCGGCGCGTGGCCGCGCGCCTGCGGCGGCCTTGAGCGCTGCGCTGCGACGGGGTTCCCCAGCGTTGCAGGCAATCCCGCCTGTGCCTCTTCCCTGGAGCACAAGATGACTTCCTATACCTTCCGCCAGCAACGCATCGTCGACGCCCTGCGGGTTCTCATCGGGGACACGGCGCCGGCGATGTACGAGGCGCACGATCGGTCATTGCACAGACTTGCGGGCTTTGCGCGCGCGTCGCAGCTGCCGGGCTGCCAGCGTCTGGTCACGGGGCTCGAGCTTGCGCAGGAACTGCTGGTGGAGGAGCTGACCGCCCGCTCGGTCTTCGATTCGCCCAAGGCCGTCGCTGACTTCCTGAAGCTGCATTTCGCGGGTCAGCCGCACGAGAGCTTCGCGGTGCTCTACCTCGATGCCCGGCACTCCCTGATCGTGTTCGAGGAGATGTTCCGCGGCACGCTGACGCAGACCAGCGTCTATCCGCGCGAAATCCTGAAGCATGCGCTACGGCACAACGCGGCCGCATTGATCCTGGCGCACAACCATCCGAGTGGATCGACCGAGCCGTCGCGCGCGGACGAGTTGCTGACGAAGGCGCTGGGTACCGCGCTGGCGATGATCGACGTGCGGGTGGTCGATCACCTCATCGTCGCGGGAGGGCAGTCGCTGTCTTTCGCGGAGCGTGGACTGTTGTGACGCGTGGGGGCCTCGTGCCCCTTCGTCATTGCGTGTGACGAGCGCACTTCGTTCGAGAGATTCAGCGTGCCCGCCGCGCTGGCGGCGGGGTATTGGCAGGAGCAGGGCGGGCGGGCGGGGGGGCGGCGCACAGGAGTTGAGGCGTGCTTGCTGTTCCCGTGAGGATGCCACGCGGTGCTCGCCATCAAGGTCTGCGCGCCTGCGGCGCCGGCGGCCTGCGGCCGTCTCGAACCTTGAGCGCCGCGCGGTGGCGTGCCGTGGACGGTCACGGGCAATCCGCCCTCTACCGTTCCAGGAGAACGCCATGGCTTCCAACAATCCCTTCATCACCGACGAGCAGTTCGAGCTGCTTCTGGCCAACGGGCGCCTGGCACTGGCGTGCCAGGAGACCCGAGCGTCCATGGACCGGCTCACCTTTGAGCCGGTCGGTCCTGATCGGCATGCTGGACGCCGAAGTGCCCCCAAAAGCAGTCCTGGCGCACGCTGGCGGCCATCCGTCTTCGATGTGCCGCGTTGAACGCCTGACCGGCTCCGGTATCCCGTCGGGCCGGTCGTACAACCATCCGCACTTCGTCTTGCTCATGAAACGCACTCTCATCGCTCTCGCCGCCGCAGGTTTCGCATTCGCCGCCGGCGCTTCCTTCGCTCAAGCCGCACCCGCAGCCATTGGGCTTGCCACCTGGCAATGTCCTGAAGTTCCACGATGACTTCTGGCACGTCAGGATCAGCGACCCGTGGCGGCTCGCTTGGCAGTGGACCGGCGACGGCCCTGAGAACGTGAAGATCTGCGACCCGCACTGGCGCAGGCAGGGCGGCGCCCAACGTCCGGCGAACTATTCTTCCCAAGATGCGAACCGCCCTTGGGGCAGAAAGGCAAGAGCCCATGTTCAAGAATGGAATGCGTCCGGTTCATCCCGGCGAAACGCTCCGGACTTTCTGGAGCCCCTCAAGATGAGCGCCAGTGCGCTCGCAAAGGAACTGCACGTCGCAGCGGCGACCATGAACGACATCGTGCGCGAGCGCCGTGGCGTGTCCCCCCTGATGGCCCTGCGCCTGTCCCGCTACTTCGGCGGCTCGGCGCAATGGTGGCTCAACATGCAAAGCGTCTACGACCTCAAGCTGGCCGAGAAGGAGGCCGCGAAGCAGATCGAGAAAGAGGTGCGGCCCCGCGAGCATGCGGTCACCTCCGCCTGATCCAACCGCCCCAAGGAAAGCCCGCCGCGTGCGGGCTTTTTTGCGCGCCCATACCGCGCCGATACCACGGTCCTCGAATCCCGTGGGCTTCGATGCAGGTCCGCGGCAGCGCAGGCGTGGCCGACTTGCCAGGGCGTCGCCCATCGAGTCGACCATGGATGACGGGAGATACCTTCATGCATGGAGATCACGCCAGCCCAATTCGCCCAGATCGAGCACTGCCTGCCTTTGCGGCGCGGCAATGTCAGTCTCTCGAATTTGGACGTGTTGAATGCGCTCCTTCATGTTGCAGAGCACGGATGCAAGTGGCGCGGCCTGCCCAAGCGCTTCGGCCACTGGTGCCAGGCGACACGACAGACTGCCCCCCCCATGACGACATGAGGAATTGACCCCGCTCATGGCAGGAGGCCAAGATGGAAGGCAACGTGTTCGACAGGCGATGCAGGCACCGGAGGACATGGAGGCGATGCTTGAACTGGCGTCGCTCGGCTGGGGCGCCAAGCGCATCGTCAACGCGTTGGGGTGCAGCCGCAACACCCTGCGGCGATACCTGCGCCAAGGCGGCTGCCCCCTCTGGAGGGACCGATTAGGCGTGAGCGCAAAGCGCGAGGGGCGTAGCCCCTGGTGGGTGGGGGATGCCGGGTGGGAGCGCGAAGCGCGGGCGGAGGCCGAAGGCCGGAGGAGCCGGCGGGGGCGAGCATCATGCGCAGAACGTCCGACAGTTCCATGGCACACGCCTTGCCCATCCTATGGGCACGCATGACGATGCCTCGATAGCCTCCTTCGAAGGTTCTCTTTGGATGCAGGGCGCCCCACCGGCTTCGCCGCTGTCGGGCTGCTCCAGGTTCGCGCCTTCGCGCTCATCCCCTTCGGGGACGGCCTGCGGCCGCCTTGCGCATCCCTGGCGCGCGGGACTGCGTCCCTTGAACCTCCCTGATCAGACTGCCTGCGGCAGGTGGAGGCGCTCGCCGCGCGGCGGTTGAGGTGCGCGTCGGCCTCGGGCCGTGCTGCCGTTCTCCTGCGTCTTTCGCCTTGTCCGGTGACTCTGCGCCCGCGGGGCCGGGGGACCGGCTTCGCCTGCAAGGGGGTTTTCATAAGGCTGCGCCTTACAAACCTTCCCCCTTGCTCCCCCGTCCCCGCCGTCGCTGCCGTTCACCGGGCGAAAGACTCAGGAGAACGGCGGACAGCTCCGGGCAGGAGACCGATGCACACCGCACCCCTTCATCGAAGGGCTCCAGATCTAGAAGCCCGGCATCCCTTCAACTTCAACTGCAAAGGAACCGACATGACTGCTGCTGCCCATATCGCTGCCAATCCCGCTGCCGCTGTCCAGGACACCGCCGGAGGCACGACCGCGCGCAAGCTCAACGGGGCGAAGGCCCCGAGGAGGCCCAAGGCTTCAGAAACCCGCCAGCTAGCGAAGCCGAAAGCGCCCACCAAGGCGTCCATGAAGGCCGCCGCCCCTGTCGCCGCGCCTTCACCTGCTGCCCGCGACGTGCTGGTGCCGCTGAATCAACTCGTGCTCAGCCCCGCCAACGTGCGGCGGGTGTTCCACGAGGACGGCATCGCCCAGCTTGCCGCTCTCATCGAGTCGCAGGGGCTGCTGCACCGCCTCGCGGTGGTCGCGCAGGCGGATGGGGGCTTCGCGGTGGTGGCCGGCGGCCGCCGGTTGCGCGCCATGCACCAGCTCGTCGCCGAGGGCCGGTGGAACGCCTCGCAGCCCGTGGAGTGCAGGCTCTACGACGACGCCCGCGCCGCCGAGGTGTCGCTCGCCGAAAACTCGGGGCGCGAAGCGATGCATCCCGCCGACGAGATGGAGGCTTTCCGCACACTGGTCGAGGAAGGTCTCACGGTCGCGCAGGTCGCGGGCCGCTTCGGGGTGAGCGTGCTGACGGTCGAGCGCCGCCTGAAGCTCGCCCGCCTTGCCCCCCGGTTCCTCGCGATGTACCGCACCGACGAGATCGAGCCGGACCAGTTGCAGGCGCTCGCGCTGACAGAGGACCATGCGGCACAGGAAGCCGTCTGGGATGGCCTGCCGGCCTACGACCGCGATGCATGGACGATCCGGCGCTTGCTCACCGAACAGTCGTGCGCGGGGGACAGTCGATTGGCCCGGTTCGTTGGCATTGAAGCCTACGAGGCCCGGGGCGGTCGGGTGCGGCGTGACCTCTTTGCCGATGACGACGATGCGAGGAGCGTCTACCTGGACGATTCCACCCTCTTGCAGATCCTGGCGATGGAGAAGCTGCTCGCCCTGGCCGAGGAGGTGCGCGCCGAAGGCTGGGGCTGGGCCGATTGCCTGACCGAGGGCGACCACCTCGCGCTGCGCAGCTATGGCAGCGAGGCGCAGGCCGAGCGCGAACCGACACCGGAGGAAGCGCAAGCCATCGAGGCGATGGAAGCCGAGCGCGACCGTCTGGCCCAGGCCTACGACAGGAACGAGGACGGAGGGGACCCGGACGCCGACAACTACGCGGCCGAGGAACAGCGCCTGTCCACCGCCATGGACGACCTGGACGACCGGCTCGACACCGCGCGTGCGACCTTGCGTGCGTGGACGCCTGAACAGATGGCGCGCACCGGCGCGTTGCTTCGCATCGACCACGCCGGACGGGTGACTGTCCACCGCGGCTTGATCCGACCCGAGGACCGGAAGGCGGGCGCAGGGCCGGGTGCTGGCGGCCCCGACTCTTTGTCGAGGAGCGGCACGGTAGAAGGCAGGGACGAGGGGGCCACGGAGGACACGCGCAAGCGCCCCGAGTTCAGCGAGAAGCTCATGCGCGACCTGACCGCCCACCGCACCGCTGCCATTCAGGCCGCACTGACCCAGAACCCGCAGGTCGCGCTGGTCACGCTTGTCCACCGGATGGCCGAGACCGTCTTCGGCCAGTACGGACGGGGCAACGATGTGGTGAAGGTCAGTGTTCGCCTGACCAGCGACTACAGCCTCGCGCAGATCGCGACCGGCTACGAGAACTCCCCGGCCTGCGCGATCCTCGGCCCAGCCGAGACGCAGTGGGGCGACCGGCTGCCGGGCAACCCGGAGGCGATGTTCGACTGGCTGCTCGGGCAAGACCGCGAGATGCTGCTCGACCTGCTGGCCTATTGCACCGCGCGCAGCATCGACGCGGTGGCGGGCCGCGAACGCTCGCGCGACCAGAGCGATGCGATCGTCAAGGCGCTCGGCATCGACATGGCCGACTGGTGGCTCCCGACCCCGACGACCTACCTGTCCAGTGTCAGCAAGGCCAAGGCGCTCGAGGCCGTCAAGGAGGCCACGGGTGTCGACGCGACCCACACCGTCGCCAAGATGAAGAAGGCCGAACTCACCGCCTACTGCGCCCGACAACTCGAAGGCACACGCTGGCTGCCGAGTCCGCTGCGGATCGTCCATGCGCCCGTGAACGGCGAAGGCCCCGACCACGCGTGACCTGCCTCTGCCCGCTGCCCCGGTTCGGAGGCCTCGTCCTCCGAGGGGCATGCGGCTTCCATCCTTTCCCCCAGGAGCCCTTCATGAACATCCGGACTTCACTCACTTTGTGGGCCACCGCAGTGGTCTGCCTCACCGGGGCCGCCGTCGTCATCGTGGTTCATTCCGATGCCGGCACGCCCACCCGACCCACGGGCTTTCAAACCAGGTTCCAGCCGGCCCTCCGGCCGGACGCTCGCATCGGGAGCTTCAGGCCCCCACGCCCGTGCCACTCGATGACCCTGCACACCCTGGACCCGCGCGTACGTCGGGTCCCACCGCGGAGGAACGTCGCCATGGCAACGCGCAAGCCCACCCCTGAAACGGCCGGAGCTGCCACCGAGGCAGCCTCCCGCGCGCCGCTGAGTCGATTCGAAGGACACTGTCTGTGCCGGCGAACGCGCGAGTGCGAAGAGCTGCTGCAACTGGCCGTGCTCGGCATCGAACAGACCCGCGAGCGGCACGCGCCCGATGCCGACCTGCGCGAGATCGCCGAGCACCTGACGAAGGCCGAACGTCACGTCGAGATCGCCCGTCGTCTCGCTGCCCGCTGGAGCGAATGATGGCCACGAAATCCGTCAAGCCGGTGACCCGGGAGACTTCGGCGTTGGTGCGCGAGCGTGGGCTTCGCGCGGTGATGGTGACGATCGTGGGCGGCGTGATCGAGCTTCGTGCGAAAGGCCTGCGATCGCGAGAGACCGTCGATGTGGCCTGGTGCTACTACGCGGCAGTCAAGCAGCGCGTCGCCTTCGAACGCGCCGAGCGTGCTCGGGAGGGAAGGGCGAAGAAGGGTCGGGCGGGTTGATCCCGCTTCTCGGGCAGGCCCGTCGGCGACCGCTGGCGGGCTCCCTCGTCGCCGACGTTCGGCATGCCGAACAGCGAGCCCGGCTTCGCACCGTCGAGCGAGGCACTGCGAGGCTGCCTGTTCGGCGCAGACACGGTTCAGGGCTTCCTGCGCAGCAGTCGGTCCAGTCGGCTTCGCGGCTTCGATGGAATCGCGGGCTTGGCGTCGCGGTAGGCGGCGCGCTGCGTTCGCAACGCTGCGGCGAGGGCGGCCACACTGGCGCCGTCGTAGTGCCAGATGCCCGTCACGGCCAGACAGCCGATCCTTCCGCCCTGAGGCTTCGGTGATACCCGGATATTCCGTACGCCGATGCTCTGCAGGATCTCGGATCGATATGAGGCGAGCGACGCCTCCCGACCCACGAATTCGGGAACGTCCCGGCTCAGTTCGATGCCGATCATGTGGACGGATGGATGACGCTCGGCGATGAAATTCACCACTTCGGCCAGCACGAGCCGTGGCAATGCGCCGGCCCGAAAACCCTCGAAGTCGACGGTCATGAAGTTCTCGACCAGCACCTCGGTTCCGTCGGAACTCAGCGTCACCGACTGCACGCGTCCGATCAAGGCTTCGCCGTCGAACACATCGATGGGTTTTCCGGGCACATAGGCGCGGCCGTCGGGGCCCGTGAGCCGCAGCCTGATGCCGATCACGCGGATCGCGACGAGTGCGTGTGGCCCGCACAGGGTCGTTCATGGTGCGCCGCGTTGGCTGCGCCGGCGGCGAGTTCTGGATGGTCCTCTGTGATCATGGACGCAGCTTATCGGCGTCGAGCGCTGCGGCCTCAGCTTCGAATCGAAGCCGCGAAGCGCACTCGTGAAGCATGTCGCAGTCCGATGAAGTTTCGTCGTCGACGATGTTCGGCGTGCCGAACACGCCGGCAACAATCGACGCCGCATCGGCTTCCTGGACGGGACACGCACACGGTGTTCGGCGTGCCGAACACATCGAGATGCGCTGCTTCGAGGCATCGTGAGAACGTTCGCATGCGTTCAGGCGGGTCATCGTTGTTCGGCATGCCGAACGGGTCCCAGATTTGCCCATTGAGTGCCTCCAAGCTTAACGCTGTAAGGAGCGAGGTAGATGTTCGGCATGTCGAACGCTGAGGCCTTGTTTGGCTTTGAGGGCAGGATAGACTGGCGTCAGACATTGTTAACGTTCCATCGTTCACCATGGCCAGCGCGAACCGAACCGCCGTTGTCGGCACCCGCACCTCGAGCGAAACGAAGGCTCGTTTCGCTGCTCTTGCGGCAGGTCGCGGAGTCACCGAATCGGCGCTGCTCGCGTTGCTCATCGAGCAAGTGGTTGCCGACAACCCAGAACACGACGTTCGAGCGACGCTGTTTCGCATCGCAGATGAAGGTCCCGCCATCGACCGCCTGACGCTTCGCTTGCGGCCGGGCGACCGGGCTCTCGTCGATGCGCGGGCTGCAAGCCGTCGGATGAAGACCGCGAGCTACTTGTCGATGCTCGTTCGAACCCATGTCCGCGGAACGCCGGTGATGCCACCGCAGGAACTGGATGAGTTGCGCTGTGCGGCTGGCCTTCTGGGATCCATGGGACGCCAGCTCCGCGCCATGGCTTCGCAGTCCCCATGCCAATCCGATTGCACCGCGGATTTCGCGGAGCTGCTGGTCGATGTCGGTCGGGCCGTCGAGAGCGTTCGCGCGGGGGTCTCCGACGTTGTCCGCGCGAACCTCAAGAGTTGGGAGGCCGGCCATGCCTAGGCACATCGTCACCTTGCCTCGCACCGCGGGGATGGAGTTCGACATCGTCAGCTACGGCCGACGGGGACCCAGTGCACCCGCTTCGCTGAGCGTTGACCAGGTCGAGCAAGTGAAGCGAACGGTCAGCCGCACGCCCGAGGTGATGGTGAAGGTGTCCGGCGGCGCGCGCGATACAGGAGGCGCCCGAGCCCACCTGAAATACATTGACCGCCACGGGAAGCTCGACATCGAGACCGATGATGGCGTCGCAATGCGCGGTCGCGGCGCCGCCGAGCAACTTGTCGGCGACTGGCAACTCGACCTGTGCCGAAGCGAGCACAGACCGAAGCCGAAGGATGGCGAGAAGGACACGCGCTCCAAGCTGGTCCACAACATCGTCCTGTCGATGCCGGCTGGCACACCGCCGAAGAAGGTCTTGGCGGCCGCAAGGCATTTCGCGCGTGAGAACTTTGCGCTTCAGTATCGGTATGCCATGGTTCTGCATACGGACCAGGCCCATCCGCATGTGCATCTCGTCGTCAAGTGCGAGCACGAGTTCGAGCCAGGTCGGCGCCTGTATGTGCGCAAGGAGACGCTGCGCTCGTGGCGCGAGCAGTTCGCGGCGTTGATGCTAGAGGAGGGCGTGGCGGCCAACGCGACCCCGCGCCAGTTGCGGGGGACTCGAAAGGGCCTGAAGGATCCGATCCATCATCGGCTTCGCGACTTGAGAACAACCCAGGCAGCGAGCACGGATCGGTTCGCTGGTGGTCGACCGGCCCAGGACTCCAGCTTCATGCGGCGTCGGCTACTGGGTATTGGCAAAGACCTGCAGGCAGGTCGAGTGGTTTCGGAGGATGGCAAGGCCAAGCTGCTGGCGACGCGATCCGAGGTCCTGGATGGTTGGGGAGCGACGGCCGAGACGCTGCGACGCCAAGGGCTTGCCGATCTGGCGGGTCAAGTAGAGCGCTTCATGCAGAAACTGCCGACGGCTGTCGCCGACCGCGAGCACTTGGTACAGGGCTTGTTGGCACGCCTGAAGGCACAGCGCCATGCGCGGGGTCCCGCTCGGAGTGAGCGAAGCCGCTGAACGGCGAGGCTGTTGTCGTGCCAGCGCGCGGCCAATGGACGCACCGGCAACGCGAATTCGGACAGCGGGAAGTGCTCCCACACGCGAGCGGCTTGGGGGTCGCATCGAACTGCGGCTTGGGCGGCGTGACGGCCATGTACCCGGTGGGCCCGGCGCGATCCCGGATTGCGGTCACAGCGGCAACAACATTCACCGCGGCTGATCACCCGGCGATGCACACGCTGGGCGGCTGTTGACCGATGCCGCGTGAAGCTACCGCTTCTCCCCGCGGTTGAGTCTGAACGGGCAATCGAGCCGGCAAGAAAACCAGAAATCGAACCGGAATATCGATTGGGTGTGGCTTCTCTAAACCATTGTTATTCATAAGGTTTTCATGGAAAATAACGGAAACACAACCGGAAATCATGTCAGAAAAACCCAAGGCGATCGCGGTCTATGACCAGCCCCATCAGTTCGAGCCGCTGTTGCCGGCGCAGAACTTGGACGGGCTGATTGAAGCAACCCGCCGCGTCTTCGAGAAATCCGCACAACTGCGAGCCTCGGCAAGCCCTCAAGCACGGGATGCCCTGCGGGCGATCGTGCGCTCGATGAACTCGTACTACTCGAACAGCATCGAGGGGCAGGGCACGCACCCGGCAAACATCGAGCGCGCGCTCAGGCACGACTTTTCCGAAAAGCCCGACGTGGCCCTGCGCCAGCGGGTGGCCGTTGCGCACATCGAAGCGGAACAGGAACTCGAGCACCTCGTGTCGACGGAGGCGGCAGCCCTCAGCAGCGATTTTCTTCTGAAGGCACACACGGCCTTGTACGGCAGGCTTTCGGAAGACGACCGGCGCACGGACGATGGACGCATCGTTGTGCCGGGGGAGCTTCGCAAGCACGACGTCGCAGTCGGCCGGCATCAACCTCCGACCTGGCAGTCGCTACCCCAGTTCCTGGCGAAGATGGATGAGCGATATGGCCGGCTCAAGGGCGTCGATGCGGTTCTCTATACGATTGCGTCCGCCCACCACCGCATGGCGTGGACTCATCCGTTCGAGGACGGGAACGGGCGTGCTGTCCGGTTACAGAGCCACTGCGCCCTGTTCCCTCTCAGCGGTGGCCTCTGGTCCCCCAATCGGGCGCKGGCGCGCCMGCGCGAGGTCTACTACGAAATGCTCGACAACGCGGACAGTGCGCGGCAGGGTGATCTCGATGGCCGTGGAAACCTCAGCCAGAAGATGCTCTGGGAGTGGTGCCGCTATTTCATCGAGCTGTGCGAGGACCAGGTCACGTTCATGACCACCATGCTTGATCTTCCGAAGCTAAAGGATCGCATTCGCGCCTACGTGCTCGTGCGCGGGATTACGGACGGAATCGCCGAGTACCGGGAAGAGGCCATCTTTCCGCTTCAGACGGTCGCAACAACGGGTTCGGTCTCGCGGGGCCACTTCATCAGGATGACCGGCCTTGAAGAGCGCACAGCTCGCAAGGTCGTGTCGCGCTTCTTGGCCGACGGGCTGCTGAAGAGCGATGGCCACCGGTCGGAACTGAGCATCGGGTTCCCGATGTCTTCGCTCAATATTCTGTTCCCCAACCTGTATCCAGAGGCCGCAACGGCAGCTCTCGAATAGCTGGCGGCTCGAAGTCGATGTGGGGTCAGTTGCTGATATCGCTTGACACCGGCGAATCGGCCATCGGCGGGGAACCTGATGTGAGCAGTTCCGGCGCACACCGCTTCGTCATTGCAGAGCGCACCTCACCATCTGTTCAATTTGAACCGCGTCGTCAGCGCCTGCCAACACAAGGAGGAAGGTGGGTGTCGATGGCTCGTGTGGTACAAATGTGCTACATTGGGGTTCGCTCAGAAGGTCCAGGAAAGTTGCCCATGTCTACGACCACGATCCGAATGGAAGATGCCCTGAAAGCTCGCATCGCGGCGGCTGCCGAGCGAGCCGGAAAGTCGTCACATGCCTTTATTCTGGATGCGCTATCCGAGACGGTGGAGCGCATCGAGACGGACGACGAGTTGCATCGGATTGCCGACGAGCGGTGGGTTGCTTTGAAGCGGACTGGAAAATCGGTGGCCTGGACGGATGCGAAGGAATATTTGCAGGCCCGCGCTAGCGGCAAGAAAGCGCGCCGGCCGTCAGCGCGACAGCCTTCGCGCTGATCGAGTCATGGCTCGAATCGAGCTTGCTCCCGAAGTTCTTGACGACCTTGATCGCTTCTTGGATCACATGGCGCAGTTCGACGCGGTGGACATCGCTAAGCGGATCGAGGAAATCATCGAGGCCATCCAAGTGCTTGCGCATAGTCCTCAAATCGGCAGACCGGTGAAAGACGGAAAACGGGAATTGGTCATCGGCAGGGGTGCTAGAGGCTATGTCGCGTTGTATCGCTACTTGGCCGAGGTTGAGACGGTCTTCATATTGGCAATTCGCGCGCAGCGAGAATCGGGTTTCAAACATTGATCCCTTCGTGCAGGGGCGCATGACTTGGATCCGGCGAAGATCGCGAGATGGTGGAGATCCGGGGCATGGCGCTGCAACCGACACCCAACGGCAAGATTGTTTGGCTCCGCCGACATCTTCGATCGCGATGCGAATCGCCACAGTGCCCGCCGGGCCGTCGTCGTCTCGATAAATACCCGACATGTCGCTGATGGATGCGTTGGTGGCAAGGCGTGGAGAGCCCCTCGAGGCGGCCTTGGGTTCAGCTAGCGCGTAGGGGGATCCGTCGGCTTTTCTTTCGCCGCGATCCGCGCCATGTCGCCGCGTTCAATGCGCTGGGCGATGTTCTCCCGGGCATGGAGCACCAGGCGCGTCGCCTCGTAGTCCTGGTATTTTTCAGACTCGAGCATCGCCAGGCCCAGGGATTGCACGGCCCGTGCATGGTGGGGAAATTCCTTCACGAACTCGTTGCGTTCCATGGCCCGGAAGGCGGCGCCCTCGCGCGCCCATTGCAGCATCTGGGCGGCCGCAGGAACTGCTTCGCATCGCGCCACTGCCGCATCGCGCCATCGCAGCACCTCGCTCGCCACGTCGCGAGGCACTACGGGGTCCTGGACCAGGCGCCGCACCAAGGTCTCCCACCGCATGGCGGTCTGCACGAGTTCCCTCGGCGCCGGCGTGCGATCACGCTCTGCGTCCAGCGTGACCTGGGCACGCGTGGTGCGAAGCCATTCGCCTTGCGTCAATCGGTTCTCGTAGAACTGGGCGCCCCGGGGATCGATGATGCGCAGGCCATCCACGGCCCGGCGATCCTCCAGATGCCCCATCACATGGCGGACGTTGGCGAGCGCCGCGTCGTGCGCCGCGGCTGAAATGAAAGGCGCCGGCAAGCCGCGGGATCGCCACCGGTCGTAGCGCGCCATCAACGCGATGCGACTCAGGTCGGGATGGGTGCTGACGAATACGGCCTGCACCGCGTACGCGTCCTTGCGCAACGCGGCCGCCAGCCTCGGAATCGACCTCGCATCCTCCAGCTCGTCCTCGATGACCATGTGCAAGCGCTGCGCTCTCGCGTCCTCGACGGCGCGACCCAACCAATGCACGATGTTGGGCTGGATGGCAGGGAAATCGACGGCGCTGTCTGCATGGCTGGCCGGGTGGTAGGCCGTCAGACGCTCGATCGAGAGATGGATGGCCGGGCCTGCGGTCTTGAGCAACTCGCGCCGCAGCAGGGCTGCGGCCACCGATACGCCGGCCCCAGGTTGCCCGGCGACGAACATCGCGACCGGCTGGGGGGACGCGGGGATGCCCGCGAACAGGTCGGGTCGGACCCTGCGCTCGTAAAGACGGTCTCGCTCGGACGCGGAAAGATGGCCCGTTCGCGTCATTCGGCGGCCCCCGAAACGGTGGGATGGGCAGGAGGACCGTACCTCGCCAGAATCCGTGCGACGTCGGTGGCGCTCATCGGGTCGAAATCGGCGAGCAGCTTGCAGGCGGCGTCGCGTTCGTCGCGTATTCGCTCGAGTCGCCGGACGTCGGGAACTGCCAGGGCCAGACCTTCGTCGAGCGACGTCGTCAGATCGGCGATCGTCCGGTGCAGCAAGGCCAACGCCAACTCCGCGTCCAGCGAGGCATTCAGCGGGTCCCAGTAGCGCGGTTCGTAGTCCTCCACGGGCGGGATTGCCGCAGATCGAGAGGGCGCGTCCCGATCCTGGTCGATCGAGAAGCTGCGCAGGCGGACCGCCTTGGTCAGCATCATGCGCATCACGTCCGGCAATTCCATGCCGACCTCGGCCGCCATCCGATACGCTTCCTTCGCGATCGCGCGGTCGATTCGGAATCGGATGATCGGGCTTTCCATGGCGACGCGAGTTATAGCAGGCCGCGGGAGGCGTACCCCGGGGGCTCGGCGCTTTTTCGGCCCTGACGTGGGCCGGACCACGGGCAGCGAGGCTCAGGCCAGCTGCTTGACGAGCCAGATGACGCTCAGGTGGGCGGGGTAGAAGGCATAGAAGAGCCACCGGCAGCGCCTCACGGGAAGGGCCACCTGCGCGGCCGCCCAGATGAGCGGCAGGCCGGCGAGCGCCGCGAGGTTGCGGTTCACCACCCCCAGCGATGCGATCGCGGCCGCCCAAAGAGCAAACCGCAACGCCGTCGGCCGCCGGCAGAAGGCCCAGGCGCCGATGCAGCTCAGCAATCCGAACCACCAGAACTCGACCACCGCCCCCGCGAGGATGAACAAGCCGATTGCCAACGCCGTGCGGGTCCGGCCCCCGCCCTCGCGCAGCGCCACGAGGGCGGTTGCCGCGAGCAGCGTCCAGAGAATGTTCAGCGGCCACCCGCCGACAAGCGCCACGTAGGCAGGCGTCGCCACTGCGCCGAAGGCGAGAAGCCGCCACATCACTCTGCGGTGCACTCCCGCCGCCCAGGCGCCAGAGCGCGCGAGGTTGTACATCAGCACGAAGCCGAACAAGGGCATGACCATCCGGCCGAGGTCAAACAGGAAGACGAGGCGCTGGTCCCACAGATACTTGTTGACGTGGTCGAGCACCATCAGGATGAGCGCGAGCCACTTCAGGCCTTCCAGACTGCCGTCGGCGACCACGAAGCGTGCCTTGTGGGGGTGCGCGCGGGTCGATGTGCTGCGGGTCAGCATGATCGGACCGTCACGCGCATGCCAGGTTCAGGTCAGTAGGCCGGGGGCAGGTCCGTGCCCTCGTGCCAGAGACGCTGCCATTCGGTCGTGTACTGCGCCGCGATAGCGGGCGCGTTCCGAAGCACCAGCACGTTCTCGGCGTTGCGCCTGGCGGCCGAGGCGGTGTAGTTGAAGCTTCCGGTCTGCACGGTGGCGCCATCGACCACCATGAACTTGTTGTGCTGGAGCGCGTAGCGCGCATTGAGGCGGACGGGCACACGCTCGTTGGCCAGAAACCGCGCGGCCGAATAGTCCTTGGTCGCCTCGCCAGCGTCCACGATGACGACCACCTTCACGCCCGCGCGCGCGGCGTCGCGCAGTGCGACAGCGACCGGTCGGCTCGTGAAGGCGTAGGCAGCTACGAAGATCGATGATCGCGCGCCGCTGATCGTGTCGAGCACCAGGGGGAGCGCCTGTCCCGGTGTGAATGCTGCGAAGGCCTCGATCTGCAGGGATGGCGTCCGCTCCGCCGATGCCAGCGGCAGGCCGCTGCCGATCGCAAGGGCCGCTGCCAGAGTGAGCAGCCGGCTGGCGACATGTCGACGGCGCGAAGGGGACGAGTGGTCGGTCATGGTCATCCACAGGGTTGCGTCGCTTCATTCGCGTGTGGGCTCGGGTTCGTCCCTGCGGGGGGGCGTGCGGCCGCGCGCTTGCACCGGGGCATGCAGCGTGCGCGGTGGCGGCATGCCGATGCGTTCGCCTCGCTCCACGGCGTCGGCGAGGCTGTGACGGATCGCCTCGACCACCCTTCGCTGATCGTCGGGGCGCTGCGTCAGCCGGCGCGCAAACTGCCGCGCCAGTCTCAGGCCCAGCATGGCGCCTGCGAGGTCCGGATACTGGGCCAGCACGGCACTCGCGGCCATCTGGCCCTGGCGCACGACTTCGGCCTTTCGGCTGAGGGCTCTGACGTAGTCCGTCTTCTCGACCGTCCAGCCCATGCGCTGCGCGGCCTTCCTTGTCTCACCGACCAACTCACCGGCCTCATTGCGCCGCGCGACCCGGACCGTCACGGATCGGCCGCCCTGCTGCCGCAGGCTCACTTGGTCGCCAACCCGTACACCCGAACGGGATTCGGCCAAGGCGCGTTCGAGGTCCGCGCCCCAGAACGTGCGTTCGCCGGCCGGGGTCCGCACGCGCGCGTAGTACGACATGCGCTCACTCGGATCGAAGTGGTAAGGCGCCGCTGCGTGGGCGAGCAGCTCGCCGGTGACCGGCGGGCGAAGCCCGTCGGGCGTCGAGCGGATCTCGCGCGCTTGCAGTCCGGAAGGGGACCGTTCGGTCGCGGTTGGGCCGCGTTCGGTGATTCGTTCCCCGCCTCGTTCCGCGCCGTCTGTCCCTGGCGGCCTGCGGTCCCGGGCCCGCTGCAACTGCTGGCTTTCGAGATCCGTCGGCGCGTAGCCCCGCACCTCGATGTCCAGCAAGCTCGCTTCGCGCCACACCGCGCGCCGGAACGCCTCGGTGCCCTTCAGCTGAACCACCTGCCAGCCTCGCGCCTGCATGATCGCCACCACGCTATGGATCACCTCGAGGTTGTGCGTGCGCACCTTGAGCCGCGTGCCTTGGTCAACGAAAGCCAGCGTGCGATCGGGAAAGAAATAACGGTCGTCGATGCGCAGGAAGCGCCGGACCACGGCGTCCGGCACGACGCGGTTCGATGCGGCGCCGGGCCGCGGGGGCTGCTCGTCCACCATGCCAGCCCCGCCGTCCGGATCGCCGACGACGTGGTGGCTGGAGTTTGCCGGAGGGGTGGGATCAGTCGGATCGTGGGCCATGGGGGTCTCCTGCGGCCGTCGTCAGTCGAGCAGCTTCGAGATGAAGCTGTCGGCTGCGGCCTTGATCTCGGCGTCGGTCATCGGTCCCTTCGGGATCTCGACATCGTCGAAATCCAGGGAGAAATCCTCGAGGTCCAGGTCTTCGAGGCGTGTCGGATCGACTTGCATGTCGGGAACCTCCTTGGCAGCGTCGTGGGCGCCTGGGTGGGCAGGGCGAGGGGGGCGGGGGCCTGGCGCCATCCGCAGTCGCGTGACGCTCGCGATGTCGAGCAGGGGCACTTCGGGCGGCGGGCGTTCCCGCTTGGCGAAGAAGCGGTCGCGAAAATAGTAGACGCGGTGCGCGAGCACTGGGCGAAGGCCCTCGTAGAAGAGGATCATCCGGTTCGTCCCCAGCTCCTTGACCTCCTGCGGCAGCAGGAGCCGCCGCGGCTGCTCGCTGATGCTCACGGTCGGCGACTTGCCGGCGCCGCCCCACATGGGGCGGCTGATGTTCTTCTGCCGGACCGTGCAGGTGCCGAGTTCGCGCGACACCGCCTCGGCATCGTCGAACTCCTTCGGCGGAAAGACGATGCGCGCGGCCAGCATCTTGCGGATCGATTTCGCCCCTTCGATCCCATACTTCTCGATCAGCTGCGAGTTCGACTGCACGATGATCACGGTGCGCACGTTGTAGCCCGGCAGGAAGGCGGTGGACTCGGCGATCACCGGAATGCGCCCGAGCGCCGGGAACTCGTCCAGCATGAGCAGCAGCTGGAGTTTGAGCGCCGGGTTGTTTTCCGGGAGCTCGCGCGTCTGCAGGCCGATCGCCTGCTGGAAGAAGAGGTTCAGGAGTGGCTGCAGTCGCGCGATGTTGTCCGGGTTGATCTGGACGTAGATCGAGATCGGGCGCTTGCGCAGTTCGCGCAGGTCGAAGTCATTGGCAGACGTCGCCGCGTCGATCATCGGGTTGAGCCAGAGGTCGAGCCGGCTCGTGAAGGTCTTGCGGATGCTCGAGGCGGTGGTCGGCGCCAGGTCGATGACGTCGTAGAGGCTCTGCACCGTTTCCTGGGAAAGCGGGTAGCCGGCACGTTCGCAGGCATCGATCACGCGCTTCCAGTGCTTCTGGAAGCCTTCGTCGTCGCTCGCCATGCCCTGGCGCAAAACCTCCCCCAGGGTGCGGGTCGCGCCCTCGGTCTCGAACAGGTACAGCGCGATCCCGAGAAACAGCGAGCGTGCGGAGGAGGTCCAGAACGGGTCGCCTGCGTGCGGGTCCGGAAAGAGCATCGTGCCGATGCGCTGCAGGTCGTCGATGCAGCGGTAGGGCACGCTCGAGACGTAGCCCAACGGATTCCAGCGCGCGGATCGTTCGCGCTCCGACAACGGATCGAACAAATGCACCTCCTGGCCATGCGCCGCGCGGTAGCCGGCCGTACGCATGAAGTTTTCGCCCTTGATGTCACTGACGATGGTGGAACCCGGCCAGTTCAGCAGGTTGGGGATCACCAGGCCGACGCCCTTGCCGCTGCGCGGTGGCGCCTCCAGTTCGACACCCTGCTGGCCCGGCAGCACCAGGTAGCGGTTGCCGAGGCGCCCGAGGATGATGCCGTGCTCGCCGAGCAGTCCGGCTCTCGCGATCTCCCGCTTCGTCGCGAACCGTGCGTCGCCATGCAGGGGTCGGCGGCGCGACAGCATCGCGAAGCCGACCACACCGAACGCAAGCCCCTGGCCACCGGCCAACGCCATGATCAGCGCGCGCCGGATGTCGGGCCGTTCGCCGTAGCCCTGCCAGTAGCGCCAGGCGGTCAGCGGCGTGGCCTGATGGGGCGGCAGCTTCACGGCCATCAGGAAGAAGTAGCCGGCCAGGTACAGGCCGACCACCGCCGCGCACAGCAGCGCGACCGTCACTTTCAACGGGCTACGCAAGGCCTCTGAGCTTGGTTCCAGGGTCATGCCAGATCTCCGTCACCATGCGCCGCTGGCGGTCGCGCGCGCACTGCACCACCACATCGATGCTCAGCTGCGCCAGTTCGACCCCCTCGCGGGTGCTCATGCCCTGACCCGCGTCGCTGCGCTTCATGAGCTGCGCGAGCGCCACGAAGGCCATCTGGGCGCTGTCCGCATGTACGCTCGTGATCGAGCCCGGGTGGCCGGTGTTGACGGACACCAGGTAGTCGTACACCTCGTCGCCGGTGCGCAGTTCCGAAACGAAGATGCGGTCGGGCCGCTGCCGCTTGGCGCTCGCGAGGAGTTGCCCCGGCGTGATGGCCGCCTGCCCCTGGGCACCCTGCGAATAGAACAGCCGGACGTGATTCGGCTGATTGCGCAGCGACAGCTCCTTGACGTCCTCGATCGTGACCAGGCGCTCCTCCGGCGGCACCTCAAGGATCAGTGCCTTGCTCAGTGTCGTCTTGCCGGATCCAGTGGCACCGGACAGCAGGATGTTCCTGCGCAGCTGCACGGCGCGGCGCAGGAAGCGGACGATCTGCCGCTCGCCCAGCAGTTGCATGAGCTCGCGATCTTCCGGCGAGGGAACCGTGCCGGTTGCGACGGGACAACAGGCAACCGGGACGCTTCGAGTCGACTCGAACATGCCCAGCCCGTCGAGCTCCTCCAGGCTCCAAAGCACGTTCGACGGGCGTCGGATCGTGATCGAGACGGTGTGGTCTTCGGTAGCTGGCGGCAGCACGATCTGGATGCGCTCGCCGCCGGGGAGAGTGGCCGACAGCAGCGGCTCGCTCGCCGAAATGCGCTGACGCGTGAAATTGGCCACCAGCTTGGCGATCGACATGCACCAATCGAAGGTCGCGAAGGGCAGCGGCTCGCGGGTCCATCCGGTCTGGCGCTCGACGAAGGCGCTGCCGGGTTGGTTGATGCAGATCTCGGTGACTTCCGCATTGTCGAGGAGGGCGCACAACGGTCCGAGGAAGAGTGCCAGTGACGACGGCTCGTCGTGGACAGGCTCACCCCGGCCCGCACGCCTCGAGAAAGCGGGAGTGGCGATCTCGGGAAGGACCGTGTCAGGGGCGGTCTGGATCGCTGCGGAGTGCATAGACGGCCCTGAAATCGACATCGCGCGCAACTAGGATCTGGATGCGCTCGCCCTGGTTCTTGATCACAGTCGGCGGAATCGACATGGTGTTGCGAAGCACCTCGGCGATCACGTCGCGGCTGCCCTGCGGGCCGAGCACCACGCCGCCGCCACTGCCGACGTTGGTGCCGCTCTGCTGATTGGCGACGATCGCCTGCATGGTGCCGTCGATCACGGACAAGAGGATCGCGGCGCCGAAGCGCTGCCAGAAGTGGGTATCGACAAAGCCGGGCAGGCCGTTGCGTCCGAGCTCGTCCGTGCCGGGGGACGCAAGCTGAACGACGACGCCCGTGGGCGTGCGCGCCTCGTTCCACACCACGAAGACACGCCCCTGTCCCTGGCGAGGCTCGCCGCGCTGCTCGCCGACGAACTTCGTTCCGCGCTCCAGCAGCACCACCTTGCCGTCGGCGCCATAGATGTCGCTGGCGCCGATGCAGGTCGTCATGCCTTCGTAGGTGGAATCGATCGCGGTCTCGAGCGTGCAATCGATGAACGCGCCCTTGGGGAGTAGCATGCGGCGGGTCGGCAGCAGCTGCGCGGTCACGGCCGGCGTCGGGGTCGGCTTCAGCATCGCCGCCAGGGTTCCACCGCCTCCAGACGGAGAGGTTGTCGGCGCCTGGAGGGAACCGAGCAGCTGGGCCATTCCGGGGGTCATGCCCGGTGCCGTGGCCATTGGCGAGATCCCCGGCATCTGCGGCGCAGCGGCGAAGGCTCCAGCTGCGGGCGTGTTGGCCGCTCCAGTTGCGGAGGTCGTCTGCGCGCGGCGAAGGACCGGGATGCCAAGCTGGCGCTCGAGCGCCAACTGCTCGGGGGTCTTGTCCGGCGGACCGCCACTGCTCGAGGTGGCAGGCGGAGGCGGAGGTGGCAACGCCGGCGATGGCGTGCCGGCCTTCGTCGCCGACCGGGCGATCGGGGGATCGATGCGGCCCAGCGGCGGCACCTTCATTTCGCCGGCCGCGCGAGCTGCGGCTGCCTTTCGGGTGGATTCCTCGGCGTCCTTGGTGCGGGAATACTGGGTGTTGTAGTACCAGAACAGGAAGCCGGCCCCGAGAAGGACGATGGTGCCCAGTGCAAGGCTGCTGCTCACGCGCGACTGGATCGAGCGCTCACGGTTCACCGAGGGGATGGCGCGCTCGCCCTGCACCGTGTGGGCCTGCGCATTCCCGGGCGAGGATTCGTCGGATCCCCCTTGCTCGCCGTGACCGGACAGGATCTCCCCGGTGTCTTGGTCGACGGTCGGTGGCTGGTCTTGCGGCTGGCGATCGCGGTTGCCGAGGTCATCCGGCTTGCGTTGGAGGCGATCCTTCCCGTTCATGGCGCGGCTCCTGGCGTGGTGCGCGCTACGCCGGGCACGGTGGTGTTCGAGCGGCTGAGCGCTCCGCCGCCGGCAAACGACTGGTTCACCACGCAACCGACCAGCTTGCCGCGTCGGAGCACGAAGCGTCGAGCGATCCGGTGGATCACGACCTCGTCGTCCTCGATGTTGAAATTGAGCAGCGATTCGGAGCCGTCGTCGTTCTGGACGAACATGGCGGGGAACTCGGACCGCGTCTGGAAGCGAAGCCGGGTCTGCACGCCGTCGTCGTAGGCGCTCATCGGCTTGAGGGTGGTGCTGCCGCAGAACCAGTAGTCGCTGTTGCGCGGGCGCTCGGCGACTTCATTCTTCATGCGAGCCTCTGTCAAGAGCCGCTCGCGCTCGGCGGCCGCGGCCCGGGCGTCTTCTTCCGGATAGGTGAAACGGATGGAATAGACCATGCGACGTGCCGCCTTGCCCGTGGGTGCGGTCGCCGAGACGACATAGTCGAAGTGGTAGGCACGGCGATTGGTGAGCACCGTCAGGTTCGTTGTCGCATGGGCCTCCTTCGGCTTGATGAAGAAGTGATTGCGCTCGGCGCCCACGTCGAAGGCGCCGTTGTCGCCGGACCCGAGGTTCACGAACTCCTCTCCCTCGGCCCACTGCATGTGGATTTGGAATCCCACGTAGCCTTGTAACTCGACCACGTCGTCCGGGTTGTAGGCAACGACGCGAATGCGCGCATCGACGGTACCCGCCGGTGGTACCGTGCCAGCCTCGACGTTTGGCGAAAGGACCGCCATCGCCGTCAAGGCGCCGATGAAGAGGGTCGTCAGGGCCCGGCTCATCGCGTGTCTCCCTTGCCGCCGGGAAGCACGCCCGTCGCCACCTCCGGCTCGCGCCGATACTCCACGACGCGAAAACCCAGCGGATTGAGTGACCGGATCTTGTCGTCCTTGGAGGGCTGCGTGTAGGCGAACTCGATGGTCGATACCCAGTGGCTGGCCTGCTCTTCCCCCGTAGCTCCCGGGCGGGTGAAGCGACTGAAGCGGACCTGGGCGAGCTTGTCCCGGCCGCTCTCGAGCTTGAGGAAGGTCACCGAGCGGATCTGCGTGCGAACGGTCGTTCCGTCCTTGAAGAGATTGAGGGGTGAGAGCGGGTTGTTGGTGTTCCAGAGCGCGGCCCATTCCTGATTCAGACGCGGGGAGTTCTGTGCAGCGACCAGTTCGTAGTCGGCCTCGGCCGTTCCGTAGAAGTACCGCTCGCGGGCGATCACATGGTTCGACAGAAGGTTGCGGGTCACGACCTGCTCGATGTCCGTGGTGCCCTCGTAGGGCGGAACCACATCGACGATGCCGCTGCTGCTGTCGACGCGAATGACGACGGGTATCGGCTGCTTCAGGGGCGTGAGACCGGCAACCGCGGCGACGGCCAGCAATGCGATGACGGAGGCAATGGCCGCGACGGTCCACGCCAGCTTTGAGGATCGAGCCGCGCGACGTGCGCGATCGATCTCCCAGCTCTGGGCCTCCTGCAGGTATCGATCAAGGGTTGGCCCGCGATTCATGAATCGCTCCTCGCATGGATGCATCGGCCTGGGCGTTGATCGGGCTCAAGTCTCCTTCGCACTCGGGCGGCAACGGGGGCCGCGTTCCGCATGACGAGAGCAGCGTGATGATCGAGAGAATCAGAGGGACCAGCCTCATCTTGTCCTCCACTTCTCTAGCGCAGGGTGTTCGGATTGGGCATCACCTGCTCCCGAGGCACTACCGTGCCGCCACGCCTGGAACCGCCGATCCGATCCCATGTGTTTGAGACGCCTGCGCCGAGGCGATTGCCGGCCAACCGGCGCAGTGAGTCCCATTTGCTGCCAGGGTCGCGGCGGAGTCCGTCGAGTACGCCGCGGCCGAACTCGTAGGTGGAGCGACGGGCGCCGCCCATGCCCCAGCCGATCACGCCACTTACGGTGCCATAGGTGCTGAGAGCAACACCGCTTGCGAGCCCTGAAGCGATCGGCATTACCTGCCTCATGACCAAGAACACAAGGGCTGCCGCTAGGCAAACTCTCGCACTTTCCGCAATGGTGATGCCAGTTCCCGACGTAGCGGCATTTGACGCATAGGCGCGTAGCACCGACAGCAAGAGGGCGGAGGTGAAGAGCGTCAGGATTCCGATGAACGCATAGTTTGCGAGCTGCGCAACCCACGATTCAAAGAATCGCTTAGTTGCATCAAAGAAGAGCATGACGATGAACACCGGACCGAGAGCAAGAAGGACGGCGATGGCAACCTTGGATAGGGCCAACATGAAGGCTGTCACCACGACGGACAAACCGACAAGCAGATAAACGAGGAACCCCGCTGCATAGAAGGCGAAGTCGCTGTCTAGGACGCTTCCTTTCTTGAGCAGATGTTCGGCAATCGCGGTTCCGTCTAGCCAGACTTGATCAATCACTCCGACAATCGATGGTGCGCCTATGACTGCCGCGGCCAACTGATCAGGCGCTGTGAAGAAGGTGTTCGTGATGATCTCGTGGTAGCTCCACAGTCGAAGGCCGAAGCCAAGGATGAGGCCAATCACCACGATTCGCCTGATGCCTTCCCAGATGGGTTCTTGTACCCGACCTGTCAGGCATAGGAAGCCCCACATCATCACGTAGATCGTGGCCAGGGTGACGGCTGCGGGCTCTATTGCGGCGGCCACGCGAATCGTGTTCGTACTGACATAGTCAGCGACTTGTATGTTCAGCCAAGCGAAGAATTGAGCGAAAAATCCCACAGCGGCCTCACTACTTTGCATTGCCCAGGGGGATCGGAACGGGTTTTAAGTCTCGGGTGTTCCCGATGCTTTCCAACTTCTTTCGACGAAGGTCCTCGTCGCGGGAGGCAGCCTTGCTCTCTGTAGGCGGATCGACGGTGGTCGGTGGAGTCGAAATAGGAGGCTCTGCCCACTGCTGGACGATGTAGTAAGTACCTCCCGCCGCAACAAGAATGGTGACGGTGACGGTCAGAGGCCATAGGAGTTTGGACATTGAGATTTCTCCGCGACTAGTAGTCGACGATCGCCAGTGATTTGAACGATCCGACGTCAGATACAGAGCGTTCGCGGTTCCGCTGCCGCCGCGCGAGTTCCTCAGACTGTGCAACTTGGTAGAGGCTCTCCAACTTCGTCTGTTCGTTCGTCAACATGCTCTGCTCCGCCTGTATTCGCGCCTGCAGATCCTGGATCGCCTTGGGATCTCTCGCAGTCCCTATCCGATCGACCAGCTGTTGCAACGCGGAGAAGCGCTGGCTGGTGTTCTGGTAGGCCCCCTGGCTCATGGCGCTGAACATGGCGGAAGCCTGGCGGCCTTGCTCGACGACCTGCCGCATCTCCGGACTCAGCGCGCTCATCTGCGAGCTCGAGAGGATGCTGTTGGCACGCATGATTGACTGGATCTGTCCCGACAGGCCCGCGTACCCGCCCGAGGTCGCGTTGACCGTGTTCATCAGTTCGCCGTAGCTGGACGGCAGGTAGTTTCGAGCGATGTCAGCGGTAGGTAGCAGCTGCTCCATGCCACGCGCACCGGTCATGGCGCTGTAGGTCTGCTGGAGCTGAGCGTTGGATTGAGTCAACTGCTCGTACTGGCGCTGCATGCCCGAAAGTTGCTGTTGCCAGGCGCCGAGCTGCTGGATCAGGTTGGCAACGGCGGCCATGTCGATGACCGGGATACCGGCCCTGGCCTGCCAAGGCATCGCGGCCGCGGCGACCGCGAGGATGAGGCCAATGAGTTGTCTACGCATGGTGGTGTTCCTTCGCTGTGGATGCGATCTGGCTGTAGGTGGGGTCGCGGGAGAGCGCGGCTCGAAACTGTGGCAGCCATTGCGCTGGCTCCGGACCGTGCTGCTCGATGACCTCGCGCATCAGGCGCACATTGGCCGTGCGTCCGGAGATGACTTGCAAGGCGTCGTCGAACCCCTGGAGGTCCAGCTGGGCGACCACGCTGACATGGTTCTGCTTGATCAGAAACTGCCGGGAGCCCGGCTCGAGTTCCTGCTTGATCAAGGCGAATTCCCGGTCCGTGAGATTGAAGCCCTGGGTGTATTCCGCGTACTCCGCCTCGGGGTTCGGGAACAGGATCTTGGTCGGGGTCTGCTCCACGATGGCGCGGGCGATCGATGAACCCAGGACGTGGCTGGTGCTCTGAGTGAAGGTGGCGATGTTGGCGTTCTTCTTGCGCCAGGTCTCGAGGCCGTTTTTCGCGAACCTGGCAAAAGCAGGGTCGTTCAGCAGCTTGGCGAATTCGTCCATCCAGCAGACCAGGGGGCGGCCGTCGACCATGCGGTTCACCAGATGGAAGAGATACATCGTGAGCGGGGCCCGGACGATGTCGTGATCGAGGAAATCCGTGACGTCGAAACCCACGAGTGCGTGCTGGTCGAGGATCGGCGCTATATCGTCAATCGGGTTGTCGAAGACCCACGCATAGTCGCCGTGCTCGGCCGCGCACCAGGGCCGCAGGCGGGCATGCACGCCTTCGGGGTCCGTCACGTCGAGGAACGCCGCCAGGCGTGACAGCCGGCGATAGGGCATGTCCAGGCGCAGCGTGCCTCGAAGCGCCTGGTCGAGGTCCTCCTCCTGCCGCACGGTGAGCGTGTCGGCCGGGCTGCGCAGGACCAGCCGGCGCAGCCATTGCCGCATGAAATCCAGGTTGTCGGCCACCCTGTCGTCGAGCTGCAGAGGGTTGCAGCCGGTCGGGACGCCGTTCTTGAGCGGCAGGTAGCGGCCGCCCAGCGCCCGGACCAGGATGTGCAGCCCCTCGTCCTTGTCGAAGATCACCTGCGTGGCGTCGAGCCGGTTGCAGATGGCGACCATGCAGAAGCCGAGCAGGGTGGTCTTGCCGGTCCCCACGGGCCCGACGCCCGTCACATGCCCCACGTCGCGGCGACTGCCGCCATCGGCTCGGCGGGGATCGCTCGCATGCAACGAGAAGTAGAACGGCGAGCCCGCGCGGGTCACGAACATGGCGAGCGCGTCGCCCCAGTAATTGCCTGTCGGCCTCCCGGTCGGGAAATTGTGAAACGGCGACATGCCTGCGAAATTGCGGCTCGTGATCGGCGCCTTGCGCGTCCGATAGGCGAAGTTGCCGGGCAGCTGCGCCCAGAACGCGGCCTCGAGCGCGAGGTCTTCGCGGGCCACGACCATCCCGGTATCTCCGAGGAGGTAGCGCGCCCGGGCGACGTTGTCGTTGAGTTGCTTGAGGCGAGGCAAGCCGTGGGGATCGCCCGTGCCGTCGACGGCATCGGCCAGCACGTGAAGCGTGAAGTGGTGGTCGCCCACGACGAATCGGTTGCTCATGAGGTCGTCGAGCGCATCCTTCAGTTCCTCGGCCTGCGAAACCGCCATGTCGCCGGCAGCGGCCATCCGGTGGTGCTGGCGGCTCATCATGTCGGTGGCCGTCCCCTTGCCGAGGAAAGTGAAGCTCTGGGTGAGCACGAACGGGAACGGCGCGGTCAGTAGCGCGCTGAACATGCCGGGCGCGCTGGGGGTCGGATACTCCTTGATTCCGAGGAAGGCGCCGACCCGGGTCTGGGTGCCGGTCCGGTACTCCATCGCCTCGTTGCCGAAGAAAGGCCGGCTCGTGGCCAGGACCTCGTTGAGCGGTGCCCGCGGCAAGGGCATGCGCTGCCATTCCCCGTTGAGCAGGAGGCCATGGAACTCCATGAGGCTCGAGAAGAGCACGTCGCTGCCGTCGCGGCGGTAGACACCCAAGGCCTCGGGGTCGTAGCGCTCCAGCGCCGCGAGCAGCTCCTGGCGCTTCTTGGCGCATTCGTCCAGCGAGTCACGCATCTCCGCGCGCGCGCCGTCCGGATCGGCCTTCTTGAGGAGGCGCAGCGCGACGTTGCCGATGCGCGTCGGCTGGGGACGGAAGACGAGCGAGACGTAGAGCTCGTTGACCATCAGGCGCTCCGCCGCCATCTGGTGCCGGTAGCGCTCCTCGACCTCCCGCGCGAAGCCGGGGACGGTGCGACCCCGCGGCCAAGCGCCGTCGCGACGCCGGATGACATGGCTCCAGAGCGCCAGGTTGGGCGAGGCGATGTTGCGCCAGAGCACGTTCAGGCGTTCGTGCCAGTTGTTGATGTCCTCGTCGTCCGCGCTCTCGAAACTGGTGCCGGCCAGGCGCAAGGTCTGGACGTAGTCGCCGGCGCGCGTGCGCGCCACGTGCGCATCGACATGGGCGACCAGGGGGATCATGCCGGCGGCACCCGCTTCGCGGCGCAGGAGGCGCTCCTTCTGCAGGCCCAGCGTCATGACGGCCTCCCGGGAAGGAGGACGTGCGCCGGGGGCTGACGCCGGCGTCCGCGCGCATCCGGCAGGTCCAGTGTCAGAGGGCTGTAGGAGTTGGCACGCCAGTGCCGCAGGTTGCCACCGAGCAGCGCCGGCAGGCGCGTGCGGCCCCAGAGCTGCAGCAGGTCGAAGAATTGGGGCTCGTAGAGGCAGACCAGGTAGAGCACGCCATGGATCGGGAGGAAGGCCAATAGCCAGGCCAGGTTCTTCGTCACGATGAAGGACTCGGTCGTGATCACGACGTTGACCATCATCGCGGAGTAGGTGACGCCCCACACCATCGACGGGCGCGTCATGCCGACGAAGAGGGTGTCGGCCACGATGCCCTGATTGCGGTCCATGCCCATTCGCTTCAGACGCCGAACATCCCGCGGATCCACGAGACGATCTGCGGCCCGCCGAACACCAGCACCGTGCCCAGCACGACGCCGACCATCCACCACCAGCTGATGCGGCCGAACCAGGCCATCACGCCGGACACCATCACCGCCACTGCGGCCAGCGGCGTCAGGATCGCGACCAGCTGGCTCTGCGTGGCGTTGGCCCCCGTGGCGAACGGGCTGCCGGCGGCCGCGACCTCGGGCAAAAGTGCTGCGAGCGCAGCCCACAGCAAAAGCTTCGCCGAGAGTCGGGTTCGCGGCCGGCTGTCGTTCCGGTTCAGACCAGGAGTTCGAGCCGGACCAGCGTGCTGCCGATCTCCAGGGTTTTCAGGTGGGTGACCAGCGTGTTCAGGTTGCGGTAGGTCCGCGGTCCGCGCGACCCCATCACCGTCGAGCGGCCGGGGCGCCAGGAGATGCGCGCCTGCAGGTGGTAGCGCCCGGGCTCCCCCTCCACGACGATGAGTTCGTTGACCGCCCGCCGGTGCAGGAAGTCGACCAGCTCGAGCGCGGTCAGCTCGTTGCGGGCGGGTGGCGGCTGGAGCTCCGTGTTCCCCGGCGTGTCGCGACGCATCGTTGCCATGGCTTTCCTTGTTTTCTCGGGATGGCGCAGGATTGTGATCGAGACGGCAGCGGGGCATGGTGCTCTACTCCAGACGGCGGGTGGTGGCGTGGCGCGTGGCGTCGGCGCCCGATGGGGTGGCGAGGGACACGGGCTTGGCGCGGGCGGGCGTGGCCCGGGCGTAGACGTCCCACCAGCGAGCGGCAGGCGGGACGTGCTTGATGGTCGCCGGCTTGGCTTCCGCGGCGGGGAGCTTGGCGGCGTTCGATGCCGGCGGGCCGGGCAGCCCGGCATGGGACTGTGCAGACTCGATTTCGCGCTTCAGCGCCTCGATGTCCTGGAGCAGGCGGGCGCGTTGAGCTTGCGCTTCGTCGGCCCCGACGGTGTCGCTGGCGGCCAGGCGCTCGGCCCGGCGCTTGGCCATCGCCTCGACGGCTTGCAGGGATTGACGCAGTTCATCGCGCAGGATGCGCAGGCGCTCATCGTCGCGTGCCGTTTGCTCGATCGCTGTGACGGCGGGACGCGTATCGGGAACGACCGGCTCCGCGGGTGCCGGCCCGGCGCCGAGCAGAAGCAGGAGCGCGACGCAGCCCACGGCCGAAGGCGCTGCCCAGGCTTTCAACACCGCACCCATGCGTTGACGAGACCCTGCTTCCATGGGCGCACTTCACCACAACGCAAAGGTCACAGTCAAGACGGATTGATAATTTATTTTGCTATGGTTAGCGATAGCACATGTAGACGAGCGATTTGTTTGGGACTACGCTGCGGTCACTGGCGAACAGTGATCGAGGGCCGCTCTGAGAAGTCGCGCGAGACGACGCGACGAGCGAGGCGATGCGTTGATCGTAGGCCCTCGAGATGCGTCACTCAACGGGCCGCGTGCTGTATCGCAGCAAGAGCGGAAACAGGAAGTTTCGCAATTGTCGGTCGAAGGTTCTCAAATGCCGTGAAGGAGCCGCAAATGCGTGTGTTGGTCCTGACGAATCAGAAAGGCGGCGTCGGCAAGTCGACGTTGAGTGTCCTGCTGGCGCAGTGGCTCGCCGAACGACACCGACTGCGCGTGGGCGTGATCGATCTCGATACGCAGGCCAACGCCTCGAAGTCTTTGGCGCGGTTCGGCAGCGGGCGCGAGGCGGCCGAACTCTTCGAGACGCACGGGATCCGACCGATGGCGGCGACGGCAGCTTCCCTCACGCTCTTCGCAGGCACGAAGCGGCTCGCAGACCTCGAGCTCGCCAAACCCGAAATCATCCTTCCCGCCTTCCGTCGGCAGGTCGCGACGCTCAGTGGAGACTTCGACGTCGTTGTGATCGACACGCCACCGTCGCTCGGCCTGCGCATGAGCGCCGCGCTGATCGCGGCGACGCACGTGGCATGTCCCATCGAGCTCGAGGAATACAGCATCGACGGAGTCACCGACATGCTCAAGACGATCTTCGGCGTGCAGCGGCGCTACAACCCCGGGCTGCGCCTGGCCGGGCTCGTGGCCAACCGCTTCAACCCGCACTCTGTGCGCCAGAGAGCTGCGCTGCACGACCTGGTGGCGCACTACAGCGAGTTCGTGGTTCCGGCCAAGATCTCCACGCGTTCGGCCATCCCCGAGGCGCTCGCTGCGGGGGTGCCGCTGTGGCGCCTGGCCAAGAGTTCGGCGCGCGATGCGGCGGCCGAGGTCTCGGCGGTGTTCGATCTTCTCAAGCAGCGCATCGACGGGGCCGATGTGCCGCTGACAGTGCAGGAGGGCTGAGAATGAACAGCGTCGATTCCCTCGACCTCAGCGCCTTGGCCCAGTTCAAGGCCAGCTCGTTGCTGGCGGAGGTCGATCGCTCCCCCAACGCAGTCGCAGGCAAGCCCCTTCAGCTCGAGGTCCTGCAGATCGACTTCGATGTCGCCCAGCCGCGGCGCACGATCAGCGAGATCTCGATCGCGGAACTGGCTCAGTCGATCCGCCTGCACGGCGTGTTGGAGCCGATCTCTGTGCGATCTCATGCCGAGATTCCCGGTCGCTATGTCGTCAATCGCGGCGAGCGGCGGCTGCGCGCCTGCCGCATGGCGGGCCTGGACCGTGTTCCGGCCTTCCTGGACGAACGCCAAGACCCCTACGCGCAGGCGGCGGAGAACCTGCACCGCGAGGACATGTCACCCTTCGACCTGGCGCACTTCATCGCCGAACGCGAGCAGGAAGGGCAGGCGAGAGCGGAGATTGCCCGGCGCCTCGGGAAGCCGCGCTCCTTCATCACCGAGGCCGCCGCCTTGATCGATGCGCCGGCACGGGTGCGTGAGGCCTTCGATCAGGGACGACTCGGCGCCGATTTGCGGGTGCTGTATCGACTCGCGGGCGCCATGAAGGAACGCCCGGTGGAGACCTCCTCGGTGCTGGCGGGCGCGGGTCCGATCAGCCGGGCCAACGTGGACGCGTTGCTCTCGGGTGTGGGCGCTCCTCAGACCGACGCCGCCGGACACGCCGGCGGGGATGCGTCGGCGCGTTCGGCACGCGTCGCCGGTGCAGGTCGGACCGTGTTGGTGGTGGAGCACGGTGGGCGGCGAGGCTCGTTGCGCCTGAAGGCCCACGACAAGGATGTGGGCGAGGTGCGCTTCGGGGATGGCAGCCGCACGCTGGTGCGACTCGCAGAGTTGCGGCCCCTGTGCTGGGCCACCGAGGAGTAGCCAATGAATCACGCCCTGGACGAGACCCATGCGGCTCACCGCGCGCCCAAATCCCGGGCTGCGATGCAGCCGCTCATGCTGAGGCTCCTGGTCGGTTTGTGTGTTGTCGCGCTGCAGGCAGTTCGGATCGCCTGCTGCGCCTTGCTGGTGCTCGTCGAGCCGGTGCTGCGCGCGACGCTGGTGCCGATCGCGTATCTTGGATTCCTCGTGACGCTGGTGTTCGGATTCCTGATCGGCGATCCGCGCTTCCCGCGCTGGGGCATGCTGGCGTTCTCGGTGGGAATGCTGATGCTCTATTGGTTATTCTTGGGTTTGATGAGCCTTTTCATGACCTTGCCTGCGGACCATGACTGTCGTTGACGCCCCGCTGCTGGAGCGCGTGGCGCGCGAGCGCCGTTTCGACGCCCGCACGCTGGAGATCGCGCGGCGGCTGTTCATCGAGAATGAAACCCCGAAAAAGCTCGCCACTGAATACGGGGTCATTCACCAGCGCATCTACGCCATTCGCAAGCTGGTGCAGGAAGCCGTCGAGAGCTACCGGCTGCCCGAAGGCTGGTCCGAGGTGACCCTGCGCGGGCCCGCCGATCTGGTGCGCGCGACAGCCACCCAGTTCGAGGCGAAGAAGCGCGCTCGCCTGCAGTCGACGCAGTAGGGGCGCAAGACCAGAATTAGCAACGGACCGCGGCGAGCTTTCCGAACGCGGTCGGGAGCGGAATGGCGCGGCGTTCTCAGGCTTGCTTCGCGAAATCCTGCAAGGTCTTGCCGCTGTCGAGCGCCGCCTTCAGCCACCCGGGCTTCGGGCCGCGGCCGGTCCACGAATTTCCCGCGTCGTCGCTGTAGTTGATCTTCGAGGGCGCGCGCTTGGCCTTCTTCTCCGTCGATTTGCTGGTCGACGCGTGCGACTGCGCCTTTTCCATGGAGGAAGCGAGACTCGACTTGGAACCGGAAGTCGAGCGGAACTCGTCGATGGAGCGACCTGCGGCGAGTGCGTCGCGCAACCAGCGGGGACGCGGACCGCGGCCCGACCAGTTGTTGCCTGCACCATCGCTGAACTGCGCCGATGCCTTGGCCGGGCGCTTGCCCGCGGACTTGGAAGATCCTGCGCCGGGACCGAGACCAAGGTGCGCAGCCGTCAGGCCGTAGTGCGCGATCGCGACCTTGATGCGCTCGATGACGCCCTGGACCTCGGAGTTGCGCAGGGCATCCGCCTGCTTTTGCAACTGTTCGATCTGCTTCTGGATCTGCTTGTAGGTTTGTGCCATTGCTTGCTTTCTCTTCTTTGAGGTTGAAAGTACTGCGACTCCCTTGGGACGTGATTCTGCCAGTCCTGATGCGAAAGATGATGAATTGGCATGAAGCGTGTTCAATATCCTCGGAATATCCGCAGCATCGCAACTGGTATTGAAAGCCTTTTCAAGTTGGCGACGTGCACTCAGACCACGTCCACCGGGCCGATCACGACGTATTTGTAGCGATCCATGACGGCCACTTCAACGCCTAACCAGCGCGCTACTTCTTCAGGTGTGGTTCCACGTCGTAGTTGCCGCATCGCAAAGGTGTGTCGGAGCTTGAAGGTTCCGCCTTCGTTGTCATCGAGACCTGCCTCCGCGAGCAACTGCCTGGTTGCCGCGTAGTGGGACTGCTTGCTCCAGGGCTTGCCCGTCCCCGTTGCTGGAAGCAGCATGTCGCCCGGAATCTGTCGTTCCGAACGAACCCGGAGCCAGTGCTGCAGGAGTTCGCCGGCCCAAGGGGCGATCGGAGTCTCGCGCGCTGGCGCGTCGCCGATGGCGGGTATCGAGATCTTCCACGGCCGATCCCGCACGCGGCCGCCTCGCGAGATCGGCGAATCCAGCGTGAGCGCACGCACCTCTGCGGGTGTTAGCCCACCACCCAGATGCAGCGCGACTGCAACGCGATTACGTAGTTCCTGCCAGGTAAATGCTGCGTGGGCATCACGCCGTGCGCCGCTGGCACCGGGGCGAGGGCGCGCGTTGGACAGGAACGCGATCAGGTGCTTCGCCTCGGCCACTGAAAGGAATTCTGGCAACGGGTCGCCGCTGGCGGCTTCCGCATAGCGCACCTGCGGGTTCTCGGCGAGCCAGTCGGACGCCGCCGTGTTCGGCGCTTCGTCCGACTGCGCTGCGTGGTGGCGCAGCACCCGGTCGATCAGGCGCAACAGGCGAAGGGCGTGCCGGGGGCTGAGGGAAAGGTCTGGGCTTTTCATGCCGAAGCGAGCTGCCTGGAAAGCCTGCAGATCCCGGGCGTCGAGCGACTTCAGCGTGACGGCTGGCGACTGGCCCAGACACCAGCCCATGAAACCGCGCCACATCTCGCGGTACACCTCGATCGATCCCGGCTGCCGCAGGGCGCCGGCCGCGCGCTGGTCGGCGAGCCACTGCTCGAAGGCATCGAGCAGGCCCCGCTGCGCTGGCGTTTCGTCAAAAAGGGAGAGGGAGGACATTCTATAAATATACTAACGGACCAGGCGTTTGATTTCAAGGCTTGTTTTGAGTTCAAAGGTGCTTTCTGAGACAGTGTACGGTTCACACAATTCGCTGAGGCTTTCCGTTAGTACATTAACTAATAGTCGCCGCGGATGTCTGTTGCTGCTGGCCGATGGGACGGCGAGCCTGGTTGTCGAGGCGCCACTCGCGCAACAGCTCATCCGTCGCGATATATGCTGACGCAGATGAACCTGACGCGCATCCTGGAAGCTCCGCCAAACTTCGACCGCAGTGCGCAGTTGAATCGACAGGTCGAAACCTTGATTGAGAAGCTGCCATGACGGCTATGACACCCGACCCGCCTGAGTACGCAAGCGTCCACGCCGACATCGTTGCACTGCTGGAGGCTGCCCGAGCGGCCGCCGCGCGTACCGTCAACGCGCTGATGACCGCCACCTACTGGGAGGTCGGCCGACGCATCGTCGAATTTGAGCAAGGTGGACAGGAACGCGCCGTCTACGGCGAAGCCCTGATCGAACGCCTGTCCGCCGACCTGTCAGCTCGATTTGGCCGTGGATTCAGTCGGCAAAACCTGTGGCAGATGCGGCTCTTCTACACGACTTGGTCAGCAGACCAGATTCCCCAGACACTGTCTGGGGAATCTGTCGGTCGCGCAAAACTCCCGACGGTGTCTGGGACATCTCCCAACCTTCCTGCTCTCACTCGAACTTTTCCGCTCCCCTGGTCGGCCTATGTGCGCCTTCTGTCGGTCAAGAGCCCGCCGGCCCGTGCCTTTTACGAAACTGAGGCGCTACGCGGCGGCTGGTCCGTGCGGCAACTCGATCGCCAGTTCTACGAGCGCACAGCACTATCCAACAACACGTCGGCGATGCTGGCGAAAGGCGAAGTGCCCCAGCCTGGCGATGCCATCACGCCCGAGCAGGCGATCAAGGACCCGTTCGTGCTCGAGTTCCTGAGCCTCAAGGACGAGTATTCCGAGTCCGAACTCGAAGAGGGCTTGATCCAGCACCTGGCCGACTTCCTATTGGAGTTGGGCGACGACTTCGCTTTCGTCGGCCGGCAACGACGGCTACGCATTGACGACAGTTGGTTCCGCGTTGACCTCTTGTTCTTCCATCGCCGACTCAGGTGCCTACTGATCATCGACCTCAAGGTCGGTAAGTTCAGCTATACCGACGCTGGGCAAATGCACCTGTACCTCAACTACGCCCGGGAGCATTGGACAAGGCCTGGCGAGAACCCACCAGTGGGCCTGATTCTTTGCGCGGAGAAGGGCGCTGCTGAAGCGCACTATGCGCTTGAGGGATTGCCCAACAAGATTCTGGCAGCCGAGTACCAAACCATACTGCCAGATGAAAAGCTACTGGCTGAGGAATTGGATAAGACGCGGCGTGAGTTGCAGGCTCGACGGATCGGAAAAGGGCGAGGGCGAAAAGACAGTGAATGAGAGCCTGCTTCGACAGCGAGTGCCGACGGTAGAAGGCCACGACTTCCTGCCCGACATGGGCAGAATGACCCTGTGATTGCAGTTGGGCGCCGAGCATGGCTGTTCGCCGGCATCGCGCTCGCCGGTCAGCGTGCCGCGATCGTGATGAGCTTGGTGAGTTGGCCAAGCTGCACGGGCACGATCCGTGGGCCGACCTCAATGATGTCCCGACCCGGCTGCCCACGCAGTTGAACCGCCGCATCGAAGAACTGCTTCCCCACAACTGGCATCCCGCGCGCTGAGCACGCCGCCGCTACGGCGGCGATGCTCGTCCGCCCGTCAACTATGGGACTGCCAGCCGCTTACCCTGCGCTGCTGCCAAGAATGGTTGGCGCCGATGGGTGTGTGCATGCGAAGAATATGAAGTACTGCGAAAGGCCTCGCCTTGCGCGACTGGAGTTGGAAAGGTCAATCAGTCCGCAGCGAACCGGAGAGGGGCGCCAGTGCTCAGGCCGCGACAGCTTCGCTCGAAGCGGCCTGCACGGGGATCTGGGCGCGCTCTTCCTTGATGCGGTTGGCGTCGTCGACGACTCCAGCCTCGGCCGATGCGCCGCCACCTGCTCCTCCGGCACCAGGCCGAAGGCCGCGATGATGATCAGGTCGCCCACCGCTGCACGCCGAGCGGCCGAGCCGTTGACCGAGATGATGCCGGTGCCACGCTCGCCGCGGATCGCGTAGGTGACGAAGCGCTCGCCGTTGTTGATGTTCCAGATGTGGACCTGCTCGTTCTCGGTCATGCCGGCAGCGTCCAGCAGGTCTTCGTCGATGGCGCAGGAGCCTTCGTAATGCAGTTCACAATCGGTGGCCGCGACACGGTGAATCTTGAATTTGAGCAGGGTGCGGAATATGGTAAGGAAGCACTTTCTCTCGAATACGGAAGGATGAGGGGCGCCTCAGCCGGCTGGCACCGCGGCGATGCTGACCTGCCCCCTCCCAGCCGTACCAGCGTAGTGGCAGCGAAGTCCGTCAACTTGGAGAATGACGGACATGAGAAAGAGCAGATACACCGAGGAGCAGATCATCGGTTTCATCAAGCAGGCCGAGTCCGGCTTGCCGATCAAGGATCTG
>NZ_JBFUFO010000032.1:0-78253 GCF_056403395.1 Variovorax sp. P2_H12
TGCATGCAATCGGCCTCGGTGACCTTCAGGTCCGCCGGGCCGCGGCCTTCGGTCTGGATCACGTTGGCCGGCACGCCCTGGCTGACCAGGTAGTCGCGCACGGAGTTTGCCCGTGCCACGGACAGGCGCTGGTTGAACTCGAGGCTGCCTATCGGGTCGGTGTGCCCGACGATGGAGATCGAGCGCAGCCGGATGCCCGAGGACTTGAGCTCCGCGAGCGTGTTGTCGATGCGGGTGCGGCCGGCAGGCGTCAAGGCCGACTTGCCGAACGCGAACGTGCCGTCGGCCTTGAGCTCAAAGCTGCGCRCGGCCGGAGGSGGCGGCGGCGGTGGCGGTGGCATTGCCGCCGGCGGGGCGGGCGGCGGGGCCGCCTGCGCCACGCGCGGCGCGGGTCCGAAGGGGATCTGCAGGCCCACCGAGAASAGCCAGTCGTTCATGCTCTGCCGGTTTTGCGTCCTGCTGTTGTTGGCGTTGTCGACATAGCGGTAGCGTGCGTCGGCCACCATGCGGCCCCAGGAGGAGAACGGCCAGACGATGCCAACGCCCGCGTTGGCCATGAAGCTCGAGTGGCTGTCGTTGATGCCGAACGCCCGCTCCACCTTGTTGTCGATGGCACCGATCCCGCCCACGAGATAGGGGTGCACGCTGTTCGTCTGCCAGCGGTTGATCCCCTGGCGGCCCAGGAAGAACCACTGCGCGTCGAGCGTGCCGCTCCAGTTCTTGTACTTGTCAGTGCTGTTGAAGGCGCCAAAGCCGGTACCGAAATTGCCGTCGAGCTCCTCGTACTGGCCACGCAACTCGATGTTCCAGCTGGGGCTGATCGGCTTGCCAATGGACACGCCTCCGCCCCAACCGTTGTCGGCGTTGCGGTCACCGTCCGGATGAACGTAGGCACCGAAGGGCGTGATGTACCAGCGGTCGTCGAAGTACTGGTCCGCTGTGTATGTGGTCTGCGCAAGGCAGGCGCCATACGGGATGGCAAGTACACAGCAAGCCGCGAAGGTGCGTCGATCGAACATGAAAACCTCCTCACGAAGTAGTACTGGGTCAGTGTTGATGAGAGCTTCAGTCCAAGCCAATAGGCCGAAAGATGGATGGGCAAGCCGGCATTTCGCGTGCATGCGACTGACTGGATCGTCCGCACAGCAGGCGCAGGGCACCTTTGGTTTCACATATTTCAGCGTGCCGCGCCGCGCGGTTTGCGCACCGCGGCTGCGTTGGAGACGCTTGCAGATTCGCAGCTTTCAAGCGCTTCGCTTGAACGTTCGGGAGCGGTGCCAGGGCAGATCAGCGCGAGGTATTTGTCCTGTTCGGCGGCCGCTGCCGACGTCAGTTGACGGTTATCTCTGCAGCGGTTGCTTCGCTTGGATCACACGCGAACTTCGATCTGTAGACCGGCCGTTTGGGTGCGCGGCTAAGAGCAGCGTGACTGGAGCGCCACAAATCCTGCATCGAGCGCCTGGTCGTAGTCCCGGTAATGCTCCGATGACAGGGCAATAGGTTCCGCAAGGCCACCGCTGCTCGGTTGTCTTAGCAGTTCCCAACAGAACTTGTTCGGCCCGCACTGACGAACGGTAACCTTCAGCTCACTACGCGGAATCACGGTTTTGAGCCCGCTAGTGGCGCGCACCGGATCCGTACCCATACCCATACCCGAAGGATCTGGTTGCCGTGCGCCCCAGTGGCGTGACTTCCGCGACCGTGGCCGAGGTCCGATGATTGCGCTGGAACGGCTCAAAGCTGACCTTCCAGTAGCCTGCGTCGCGCAGGTCCTGAAGGCGGGCAGTGTCCGTAGGCACGAGGAAGTGCATCGGCAGTTGCCCGTCGACCACGCGCTTGAGGATTTCCTGAGTCATGAACTCTCTTTCCTTCCGTGCGAGAGGTCATTGCATGGCCCTCGACGTCCTCAATATTTGATGTACATCAAGCATTGAACACACGCCATCACGGTGGCCACTCGGCGCCGACGGCGTTCCGCCCTGGATTTCGATGCCGGCAGCCTCCAGCTTGGCCCGCACGTCGGGCATCCATTGGCGTCAATCGCAGCCCACGCGCTTCGGCTTCTACGCGTCATGGGGACCTATGCGAGGGGCGCAAACCATTGATGGAGGTACTCAAGGCGACCAAAATGCCGTGTCGATCACTGAATCAATGCTTGGAGACATTTGATGACTTCCATCAGCGCGACCAACGGCCCATCGGTTTCCGAGCCCAACGACGCAACCGAGCCGGCAGTGGTTGGTCCGCCGGTCCAGCCGCCGGCAGAGGCTGCAATCCCTGTCGCAACGGAACTGGCATCGAACCCGCCAGCCGAGGTGCTGGTCGCTCGTGAGGTGTTGGAGTTCAACAAGGCGCCGTGGCCCAGTGTCGAAGTAGCCGCCACCAGCGAGCCGGCCGCCAAGACGCCATCGTCTCGAACGACCGTGCCGACACAATCGGCGGTCACTCCGTCCTCGGCAGAAAGGGCGACGCCGGCCAATAAGGCGGCACCGACCAAGAAGGCAGCATCGGCCAAGAAGGCAGCACCGGCCAAGAAGGCGGCACCGACCAAGAAGGCGGCACCGGCCAAGAAGGCAGCACCGACCAAGAAGGTTGCACCGGCCAAGAAGGCAGTACCGGCCAAGAAGGTGGCACCGACCAAGAAGGCAGCATCGGCCAAGAAGGCGGCACCGACCAAGAAGGCGGCACCGACCAAGAAGGCAGCATCGGCTAAGAAGGCGGCACCGACCAAGAAGGCGGCACCGACCAAGAAGGTAGCACCGACCAGGAAGGCAGAACCGGCCAAGAAGGTGACACCGACCAAGAGGACGGCACCGACCAAAGTCGGCGTCAAGGCCGCCGCGCTGCCCCAGAAGAAGATGTCAGCGAAGAAGGCTGGACCTTCGAAGGCCAAGGCGGTGAAGGCCGTGGTCGCGCCGCCACCGGTCTCACCCCGTATTGCGGCAGAACCGGCAACGACGACCTCCTTGCGCACAGCCACGCCCGATGCTGTGCGCGACGACGCCAAGACAAGAGCGAAGTTCGTGCGCGACCGTTTCGCGATGCCCAAACAGGACTTCAGGCTGATCGCCGTCCTCAAGGACCGCACGCTAGGTTTCAAGCGGCCCGTCAAGAAGAATGAACTTCTGCGAGCCGGGCTGCAGGCCCTTTCAACAACCCTCACCGACACCCAACTGCATCGTGCGCTCGATACGCTGTCCCCGGACGCCAAAATCAAAGCCAAGCTCGTGCGTGACGATTTCACGATGCCCGAACAGGACTTCGAGCTGATTGCCGTCCTCAAGGTCCGCGCGCTAGGTTTCAGGCGGCCCGTCAAGAAGAATGAACTTCTGCGAGCCGGGCTGCAGGCGCTTCAACGACTCACCGACGCCCAACTGCATGGTGCGCTCGATTCGCTGTCCCCGCTGAAAGCTGGACGTCCCAAGAAGAACGCCAACTGAAGGCCGGGCGCAGCGTTCGTGCAGGCGATGCCTTCCCCCGAGGGCTCATGTGGGGAGGCGGTCGCTGGGTTCAGTGCGAGACGTCCGAGATGCCCTCCCAACTGCGCCTGCCGCCTCTCAAGAGATGAAACACCCTCGAAGCGCCTGCGGCGCCCCGAGTCGCTGCCAGAGGCAGCGGCTCTTCGGGTCCGTCCGAGCCTGCGCAGAGTCGCAAGTCGTCGATAGGCCACCGTAGAGGAAGTCATCGCCTGAAGGTGAACACCACCGAAAGGTAAGACACCGGCTGCGAGCCGATGTGCTCGATGCCATGCAGCGCGGAGGCATCGAAGAGCAGCGAGTCGCCGACATCGAGGTTCACGACCTTGGTGCCGTAGCGGTAGGCGATGCAACCCGAGAGCAGGTAGACGAACTTCAGCCCGGGATGCTGGAAGGTGACGTAGGGCTCTGCGCCCGGCAGCAGCGTGACCAGATAGGGCTCGACGAAGAGGTTGCCCGAGAGCAGGTGGCCGAGCAACTCGTACCGGTAGTCCGCCACCGCGCCGATGCGGTCGACCAGGATGCCCTTGCCGGCGCGCACATGGCAGAAGTCGGAGCGGTGGGGGCTGGTCGGAGAAGAAGCGCGAGATCGGCACGTCCAGGCCGGCGGAAATGCGGGCCAGCGTCTCGACCGAGGGTGAGACCACGCCGTGCTCGATGCGCGAGAGCAGCGAGCGGGAGATGCCCGCGCGGCGGGCCAGTTCGCCGCCGGAGGCGCCGCTGGCGATGCGCAGGGCGCGTATCTGGGTGCCTATGAGGGAGGCGGATTCGCTGCGGGTGGGCTTCGGTGGTGCGGGGCGCGGGAGCGCGAGGGACGGCGGAAGTTTGAAGGGCTTGGCGGTGGGGAAGGGGGAGGCGATTCGTCTTGTCATGCCGTTGCTCCTCCCCGGGGCGCTGGCACGTGCGAATTGGGCGGCATGAGCGGCGAGCAGGATTCGGGCGCCGAACGATAGCAGCGGCTTGCTCTAGACATCTTCATCTCCCTGTGCCCATCAGTAGTGGGCATATATGCCCATGAGTCTACTGCAAACTTCTTTTTCGCCAAGAGTGGCGTATTGAAAGAGGACGTTTGGCAGATCGGATAGCTTTGTTCGGGGCGGCGATTCAGATGCGGCGCAAAGAGCGCGGCCTCAGTCAAGCCGAACTCGCGGCCAAGGCCGCGTTGTCTCCGAGCTTCGTGTCGCGCATCGAGCGTGGGGTCAGTCCACCTGCCTTGGACACGATTTGTGCATTGGCTGACGCGCTTCGTGTGAAGCCATCCGTCTTGGTTCTCGAGATGGAGAGGTTGGCAGCGTCAAATTCCGTTCGACGCTAGAAGCGAGCTGAACGCAACGTCAGGGCCGCTCAGTTCCACGCAGCGCGGCTCTGCAAAAAAAGCCCAGAAGTCTTCCCAGCACGAGTCAATGCTTGGTCGGTCGCGCTGGTCGGACTGGCAATCTCGACAGGCCAACTGATAAAGCGCTGGAGCCCGTGGGAAAACCGGTGAACTAAGGAAGGCAAAGCGCCGCGTCTCGATATCCTGCGCGCGGCCGGCCTGCGCCTGGAGGTGGCGCCTGGGCGGGTCCTGACGGTCACACCGCGCAGCCGGATCACCGACGAGTTGCGCGGACTGATTCGCGCCTACAAGACTGGTGAGTTGGCTGGAGGCCGCCAACGAGCCCGATCCTGATCGCTGGTGCTGGCCGAACGACCCGAGCCCAGACGCCGCGATGAATGGCGCGGAGATCGAAATGCTGCAACGCCGCGTCGATCACTTTCAGCGGCAGCGCATCGGCGCCGATGTGAGCGAGATGCTTGCCGACCGCCTGACCCAGCGCGACCGCGAGGGCGATGACTGGCGAGCATGCGCCGAGTGCCGTCATGGCAACGCGAGACGCTGTGCTGACGGCGCTCCGCTGCCCATCGGCATGTTGCACCGCTGCGACCGCTTTCGCGCTGTATGAGGGCGCGCGCTCAATTGTTCCAAGACTCGGCGGCGATGCGAGACAGGTCTTGTTTTGTCGGAGAGTGTTCCGAAAGTGCAGCAGTCAATACTGGTTGCGCTTGCCATGCGATACCGTGGAGCCGGTCAAGCGCACGTCGCTTGCCTGACATTCAGGGAGGAAAAAATCCATGTCGCAAGATATTTTCTTGAAGCTGACCGGCATTACCGGTGAATCACAAGACGCCAGTCATAGGGATGAAATCGAAGTCTTGGATTGGGAGTGGGAGATCACCCAGCAATCCACCATGCACGCCGGCAGCGGGGGCGGCGCAGGCAAGGCCACCGTCAGCGACCTGACCTTTGACCACTACGTGGATCGAGCGAGCCCCAATCTGCTCAAGTATTGCCTGACGGGCAAGCACATCGACACGGCCACCCTTGTCGTCAGAAAGGCCGGAGGCTCGCCGCTGGAGTACCTCACTATCACGATGGGTGATGTGATCGTCACCAAGGTTGCGCCAGCGCTCACTGCCACCATGTCGCGAGCGAGAGAAGCAGTCAGCCTCGCTTTTGCCCGCGTGAAGCAGGAATACGTCATTCAGAACCAGCAGGGCGGCTCCGGTGGCACCGTATCGGCAAGCTACGACATTCAAAAAAATCGCGAAAGCTAAGGGAGATTAGGAATGACTCTTTTCATCAGCCGTGGCGGAATCGTCGATGCAGAAAAAATCAAGGTGAAGATTTTTTGAAAAAATCGAGCGCGGAAAGTTGGATGCGGTGAATGGCATCGTGGTGCACCAAACGAACGGACCTACCGCCGAATCAGCTTTTAATAGCTACAAGATAGTCGGGGCGAAGGGCGCCCATTTTCTCATCGATAGAGACGGAACCATCTATCAAACTGCTTCGCTTTATAAAGTGACCCATCATGTGGGACTGGCTCAATCGAGGTGTCTTCATACTCAAAAATGCACCCCGGCGGAATTCAAGCATGTTAAGAGCTTGGAAGACCGATGGAGGCCGCAGGAAATCTCAAATCGAGAATATAAAAAGAAATGGCCTGACAGATACCCTCTCAATATGGATTCTATCGGGATTGAAATTGTAGGCGCCTCAAAAAACGTTCCAGGCGAACGGTATCCGCAGTATGAAGTTGTCAATGAACAGCAGAATGCATCACTGAAATGGCTGGTCAAGGAACTTGCGGAGACTCTGAATGTCTCTATGTCCGAGATCCACAAACACCCGGACATTGCAAGAAAAACGCCGACCGAAGCGTCTAGCGCGAAATGGTGAGGCCAAGCATCATGCCAGGGCGAGTGATCGTCCTCTGCTTTGCGCTTTTCATGACAGGGCACGGTTACGCCCGAACTGTCAAGAGCCTTGAAATTGAGGCAGTCGGCCAGCATGACGAAAACTTAAAAAATGAAGCCGCCGAAAGGGCGTGCAAGAGGTTTAAGCCAACAAAAAAACAACTTATTCGTTTTTTTAACCAAGCATATCCGGTTGAGGCCGACAAGATTCTGCACGAGCGCTACTCAAATTGCTATGCGTACGGCTCCTTGAGGTTCAGCGACGATTCTTTTGGAGCGTGGGTTATGTATTCCAGTGGTGTCGCGAGATTCACTTTTAACAAAGGTGATGTGGTTTATTTGTTTTACAAGAACAACAAATGGCATGACCCCAATGCATGCACCTACGGATATGCCGAAGAAGGAGAATGCTGACATCAAATCGGAGCGACGCCAAAATTCGCATGGGGTGGCGTAAAAAATGGTGGGGCTACGGCGGGCGGAACCTGACGGCAGTTCGCACACAAAAGGGCGGGGTCGCAAAGCAGTGCGGATGAAACCTGCACAGCGGGCCGTAGCCCGCGCCACGTCGGTATCAGTCGGTTCAGGTCCAACATCGGGCAGATCAGGCGGTTCCCCGTCGGCAACGAAAAAGCCCGCCACCAGGAATACGGAAACCGTTGAGGTGATCTTGAGCGACCAGCGCCGCAGGCGCTGAACCTGCCAGGGGCTCTCATTGAAGGCGGCCAGACGGTGCGAGCAATACGGTTCAGGTTGTTCCGTGGCGCTCAACCGTCCGGCAGAATCCGGCGCATCCGGCCTTCGGGTCAGCTACTCCGCTGCGGGGAATCGCCCATAAGGCGCCGCATCGGCGACTGCACAATCCTCTTCAGAACAGCGGCGATGTCGTCCACCATCGCTATGTAGTTTGGATGGTCGCCCAGTACGGCGCTGGACGGCATTTGGGGGCGCTGCGAGTTGCTGGGGCTTTGCACGATTCGAATGCCACCCTGCTTGGTAACCTCCGTGAGCCCTCTGGTACCGTCGTGACCTTCTCCGCTGAGCACTACCCCAATTACTCTCTTCGCATAGACCGCCGCTGCTGTTCCTAGGGCCAAGTCGCCGGGGACGCTTATGTGCTTCGTCAATTTCGAAAGCCCAATGGTGCCGTCAGCCTTGATGAAGATGCTGCTGTTCGGAGGTGCGACGTAGCAGTTCGTCGCTGTCGGTGTCAAACCTTCACGGGCAAAGGTCATTCGAGGCCCGTTTTGATATTTGAGAGTTCGACTGAATTCTTGGCTTAGCTCCTCTTCGAGTGACAGAGCGAGAATAATGGGAGCAGGAAAGTCGATGGGCAGACTGCAAAGAATAGTGGATGCGGCTCTCGCTGAGCCTTCACCCCCCGTCATCACAACGAGCCAGTCAATCGCGGGTGGGAGCCTGCCTTCTTCGCCTCGCATCTGAAACCCCAATCACAGTGTCGGTCAAACCCGGACCAAATCATGCGATTTTGCACTGAAAGTGGGGCAATGCGCTGAGGGCTGCCGGGCTAGCGTCGCTTGGGCATCGTCCGTGCAACGCGTGCTTTTCGTCTGCAGCAGGAACAAGCTCCGCAGTCCCACCGCCCAAGACCTGTTCGCCGGCCCGGGAGTCGAAACGGATTCCGCCGGCCTCGCGCCCGATGCGGACTGCGTGCTGAGTGCAGAGCAAGTCGAATGGGCCGATCTGATTTTCGTGATGGAGAAGCAGCATCGGGCCAAGCTCAGGCAGAGGTTCGCGGCGTCCTTACAAGGAAAGAAAGTCGTTTGCCTGGATGTCCCTGATCGGTATCAGTTCATGCAGCCTGAACTCGTGACGCTGCTGCAGCAGAAGGTGGGGAGGCATCTGCGACCTGTGTGCCGACAAATGCAAAAAGCCCCTGACTCTTGCGAATCAGGGGCTTTTGTTTGGTGCCGGAGAGATGAATCGAACACCCGACCTTCTCATTACGAATGAGCAAATAAACGGATGGATGTTCGTTGATTCATGTTGATCTCCGAGTGAAGCGTCAGAGGGAGAATCCTAACAATCGACGTGATTGACGCATCGCTGTTGATCCGAATATCGAAAATTCTCTTACATCGGCCGTTACTTCCTGGGCCGATGTAAGAGAATGGCTGAATGGCCAAACTTGCACTCACCGCGCCGCGCGTCGCCGGCTTTTCGTGTCCGCCTGGGAAGGCGCAGGCGTTCCTATGGGATAGCAAGGCGCCTGGGCTCGGACTGCGCGCTACGCCGCGCGGGACGCCGGCCTTCATCTTCCAGAGTGTCTATCAAGGCAAGAGCCTGCGCATCACGATCGGCGACGCCCAGGTGTGGCGCATCCCCGACGCGCAGGCCAAGTCGAGGGAACTGCAGCGTCAAATTGATGAAGGTCGTGACCCGCGCGAGGTAAAGGCCGAGGTCGTCGCCGCCGACGTGGCGAAGCGTGACGCCGAACGGCAACAGGCGGTGACGGTCGGCGAAGCGTGGCTCCAATATTTGGCCCGCGGGAAGCCCAAGAAAAAGGCCGCTTGGAAGCCTCGCTACCTGATCGACCTGCACAAGATGGCGTCCGTCGGGGGCGAACCGAAGAAGCGTGGCAAGGGCGTGACTTTGCCTGGCCCGATCGCCGCACTGCTCTCGACCAGTCTGAAGGACATCAATCCGAAGAGCCTGCGCGCGTGGCACCAGCGTCAAGCAGAACGCGGCCCGGTGCAGGCGGCGCGCGCCGTCCAGATGTTCTCGGGCTTTCTGCGCTGGTGCAGTACTCAGGACGAGTACGACGGCATCGTCGACCCGCTCGCCGCTCGAGATGCGAAGGTTCAAGACGCGCTTCACTCAGGTGCTGGCAGCCGGCGCACGGACGCCATCGAGGAGGCCCAGTTGGCGACGTGGTTCGCCGGCGTGGGTCACCTGCGAAACACGACCGCTGGTGTTTACCTTCAAGGACTTCTCTTGACCGGCGCACGGCGCGAAGAGCTTGCAGCGCTCAAGTGGACCGACATCGACTTTCGCTGGGGGCGGCTCACGATTGCGGACAAGGTTGGGGATACAAGGACGCTGCCCCTCGCGCCGTACCTTCAACACCTGCTCCAAACCTTGCCTCGCCTCCAGGACAACCCGCATGTCTTTGCGGCGCGGGTTGCGAAGGCGGGTCGCATCGCAGATCCGCGCAGCGCCCATGCCGAGGTGCTTGCCCATGGGGGCCTGCCGCACGTAACTATTCACGGGCTGCGCCGCACGTTTGCCCTCATGGGCGAGGCCGCGGGCTGCCCGGCAGGCGCCATTGCGCAAATCATGGGGCATCGGCCAAGTAGCATGGCTGAGAAGTACAAACCGCGGACCATCGACCAACTTCGGCCATATATGGCGCAGGTCGAGCGGTTCATCGTGGAGACGGCTGTCCTGCCATTGGATTTTGATGCGGTTCCCGAAGGGCGTGTCAGCAATGTGACGACTCTCCGGAAGAGATCTGCCTGAACGTTTTCGCTCCAGCTAGGTTTAGCGGCTGAAAAGCGGGACACCTTCACCCGCCTGCTGGGGCACCCTTTGAAGGGCACCGGAAGGGGTGCGTGTGAAGATCATTGTTGACATAGGTGGCCGTGAGGCGATTCCAGTCCGGGCTATCCCTTTCGCCACGAACTGGGATTCCATGGGTCCCGACGAACTGGCTGACGCTTTCGCCCAGGCGGATGAACACTCCTTCGGCTATAGGGGGCTGAAGACGTACTGGATAGAGGAAGGTGAGGTTCATACGTTTCGACCGATCTGGTGGGAGAACTTTGCCTGCCGATCACTCGCCGCCTTGCACGAGCGTCTCAAGTCTGAAGAAGAAGCCGGCGTGATCACTCACGAAGAGGGGTACCAGCGATGGAGACAGGAGTCGATCCGCTTGCTTCCGCCAGGTTCGTTCGTATGGAGGGATGAGTTTGAACCTCGCTATCTCGTCCGACACGGATCAGAAGGCGAGTCGCTATTGGTGGCCGCGGCCGACGGCGAGGAGCCGGAATGGATGTCCCCGGACGTGCAGGATGCTCGCGTCTTGCTCGACCTGAACCCGTTTTTGGCGTCGCCGGAGCTTCGCAGCGTCGTGATGGAGGGGTTCGAGTCCCGAGCCACGACATCCAACCCCATGCGTGAGATCGTCGAGAGTCTTGACGATGGCCCTGAAGTGCTACATCTCCCGGATCTAGCCCGGCCGGAGCCATTGACCACGGGTGACATAGCGTTTTGCTTCAACGGCCTGCGCTGGAATGAAACTGGTTGGAAGAAGCCGTTGGGCGACAAGCCGAAATGGCTTCGGGCGTGCGTTGTTGTTCCAGCCCGTCGTGGACTAAGTGAAACCCGATGGGACCCCGTGCTGATCGGCGCAGCGCTGATAAGGGGCGGGGATACGCAGGCTCGATCCGTCCGCGCCAAATTCCAAACCAAAGCCGCGTTGGCGCCTTGGCTGGACACGTGGAAATCCTATGAAGCCGAATACTTCGACAGCGACTAGAACGCTGTCAGAACCCCGGGGGTGAACCCCGGAAAATACGGGGTCATGTGCCGCAAACCCGCATGGATGCTCGATTCTAGAACCCCGGGGGCATTCGCATAAATACGGGGTTTTCAAAATTCGTCGATACCCAGCCTGTGCCGCTGGGTTTGAGACGCAACATGCAAACCGCGACCCTCCACAGCGCCGCAACCCGCCGCGCTGCTACTGAGCCCCAGCAGTACCCGTCGCTGGAGTCCCTGACCCGCCCCACGGTCCCGACGGAACAGGCCGGCTACTACCTGGACCGCCGCCCGCAGACGATGCGGGCCTGGGCCTGCCTCGAGTGCGGCCCGTTGCGCCCGATCCGGGTTCACGGTCGCCTCGCCTGGCCGGTGGCTGAAATCAAGCGCGTCCTGGGCGTTCAGTAATGAAAACGCCCGACACCACCAAAGCAATGCCGAGCGCCCCGAACAAGCGCGAGTTTATCGGTAAGAACCGCCGTTGCGAAGCCCCGCACCACACGGCCAACGTGCGCCGCGCAGTCGACGAGGCGCAGCAACACCCTTTGCTTAAAGCGCAAGTGATGCCGGTGCTGATGAGCAGCCGCGAGATCGCGGATCTCGTCGAGAAGCGCCATGACAACGTGAAGCGCACCATCGAAACCCTAGCCGACCGTGGCGTGATCGGTCTCCCTCAAATTGAGGAATACGCCGACAGCCTCGGGCGTCCCGCTCAGCAGTACCTGATCGGCAAGCGCGACAGCTACGTGATCGTCGCGCAACTGTCGCCGGAATTCACCGCCAAGCTGGTCGATCGCTGGCAGGAACTGGAAGGCGGCGCACCGATGCGAGTCCCGCAGACGATGTCGCAGGCACTTCGCCTCGCCGCCGAGCAGGCCGACCAGATCGAGGCGCAGGCCGCGCAGCTTGCCGTCGCGGCACCCAAGGCTCATTTCGTCGACAACTATGTATCGTCCACTGGCAGCAAAGGCTTCCGCGAGGTCTGCAAGCTGCTGCGCGCCAATGAGCGCGAGTTTGGGCCGTGGCTCGAGAGCGCCCGCATCATGTATCGCCTGGACGGCGAGCGCATGCCCTATGCACCTCACCTCGATGCCGGGCGTTTTGTCGTGAAGGCCGGCACTTCCTCGCCAAGTGGCCACGCCTACAACCAGGCGAAATTCACGCCCAAGGGCGTTACCTGGATCGCTGGCGAATGGGCGAAGCACCAGATCCAAGGCGATGCCTAGTGAACACGCCGTACGACGCGAAAGACTTCGCCACCCCGGCGGCCCAGTACGCGTTGCTGAGCCGCGAGACCTGCGCGGATGGCACCGTGTGCTATCGCGCTCCGCGCTGGGACCTGACGCGGCTGCTCGATGACTTGAGTGCTGGCCGCGCCTTCCTGCAGCAGATCGGGGGTGCCCTGTGAGCATTCGCGTCATGAAGCGCGTTTGGGCCACCAAGATCCTGCCGGCCGGCCGCAAGCTGGTGGCGATGAAGCTGGCGGACGCTTGCAACGATGACGGTGGCAGCCTGTTTCCGTCCATGGCAAGCATCGCCGGAGACTGCAACTTGTCTCGAGCGCAAGCCCAACGTCACATGCACTCGCTGATCGACGAGGGCTTGCTGTCGGTGGTGTCCCACGCGAACGGAGGTGCACCAGGGACAGTCCCGCACTACCAGCTCCACGTTGATCGCCTCGCCCAGCCGAAACCACCAAGGGGCAGCGTCTACGCGACCCCAACGGGCGACATGGATGCAACGGGTAGCGCCGGTGCGACGGGTCGCATGGATGCGGCGGACGGGTCGCATGGATGCACAGGAGGGGTAGCACCCATGCAGCCGACGGGTAGCACCCGTGCTACTCAACCCACCATTACCCATCAAGTAACCACCAAGAAACCAAAGAAGGTCTCCGCATCCAAGAAATTCGCATTGCCTGATGACTTCGCCATTTCCGATCAGGTTCGCGCATGGTCGACCGTGAAGGGCTTCACTGACCTCGAATCGCACTTGGAGCACTTCGTCGGCTACGCCAAGGCCAGGGGCGCTATGTACGCAGACTGGGACCAAGCCTTCATGAACGCCATCCGCGGCAACTGGGCGAAGGTTGATCGCATGGGCTCGGGCGAGCGCGAACAGCCGGCAGCAAGCAATGGTCGCGGCGGCGGCGCGCCGCCCGGTCGACAAACGCTCTATGACCGCCGCGCCGCCACCCTCTCGGGATTGGCAGACACAGGAGAATTCCATGCAAACCGTTATGACCGCACTTTCGACATCCCAGCTCGCGTCGTTGCCGCCTGATCCTCCGTTGCCGCAACGCGCGGTCGCTGAGGTGTTTCGCAGCCTGAACGCACAGTTCGGCGCGAAGTTGGCAGACCTCTATGCGGGCGTGCCGGCAGCGGACGTGCAAGCCGAGTGGGCGACGCGTCTGGCGGGCTTCCGCCGCCACGAGTTGGAACGCGGGCTCGCGGCTTGTGCCGCGCGCACTTTCGCGCCGACGCTCGGGGAATTTGCCGCGCAGTGCCGGCCGGCGCTTGATCCGGAACAAGCGTGGTGGGAGGCCGAGGCTTGCATGCGCCAGCGCGACGAAGGCGCCATCGGTGAATGGACGCATCCTGCGATCTACCGCGCCGCTTGCTCCATGCCATTCGAGCTCCGTGGCGGCGACCTCAAACAAAACCGCAAGCGTTGGGCAGCCGCTCTGAAGCGCGAGTTGGCGATCGGCTTTGGCGACGGAGTGCCGCCGCCGGCAATGCGCCTCGAGCAAACCGTGAAAACCAGTCCGCCGTCCAAAGCGGTTCTGGAACAGCTCCGCGCGCTGCGGGCCACCTTCCGGCCGACGCCCGGGAGTTAGCGCGGCGTCGTTTACGCATCTGCCGGACAGCGAGCACGCACAGGTGTTTGCTGAGGTCCTCGACGAAGGGCACCAATGCACGGGCGCGCATGTCGCCCAGAATTCTCCTCTGCGCACCAAAATCGGAGCGACTGTGTGGCAAAGCCGTGGCAAGGCGGGTAGCAAATGGATAGCAATTGCTATGCGCAACACTTCCTCGTGCCAGCAAAGGCGGGGTCTTGCCGGATTTTTATGAATGCGATCTGGGGAACTCGCACGCCCCCGGTATCGCCGAGAGCCATGATCGCCCGCCCGCCCAACCACCGAGCACCGGCAGGGCTCAACAGCAGCGTCCCCGCGCAACGTGCGACTGTGCAGTTTCCCATGTAGGGTTTTGAGGTAGCGGGAAATTCATGGACCATCCCATCCTATGAAGCCTAACACCTTCCTCAGCGTCGTCTCCGACAAGGCAAACGCAGTCCTCGCCCTATGCGCCGCTCACGCTGACCGGCGCCTCGTCGCAGAGCTCCCGTAATGGCCCGTCGATCTGATATTGACTGGGACGCTATCGAGCGCGAGTACCGCCTTGGCCAGAAATCCAACAAACAGCTGGCCACCGAGCACGGCGTGCAGCCGTCCTCCATCGGTCGCCGGGCTGAGAGGTACGGGTGGATCCAAGACAAGGCCGATGAGGTTCGTTCCCGCGCTGCCAACATACTCGTACAGGCCGCGGCGGCCGATGTCCCCGGCAATGCAACTCCGAATGCAAACCCCAATGCAACCCCCAATGCAACCCCCACAGAGCAGCAAATCAAAGTTGCAGCACGCGTGGCCGCTGACGTGGTGCTCGGACACCGCAGGGGCTTGACCAAGCTTTCGCGCTTGCGCGACGCCATGCTCGATGAGATCGAGGCGCAGACCGAAGCAATCGACACTCTCGCCCGGCTTGTCGAGATGACGCGCGAGCCGGCCCAGAATGGCATCGACAAGCGCAATGACCTGCTACAGCGCGTGATCAGCTTGCCCAGCCGAGTCGAATCGCTCAAGAAGCTCACCGAGGTCGACGAAAAGATCCGTAAGGGCGAGCGCGAAGCCTTCGGCATCACTGCTGACGAGGACGCTTCAGCAGAGAAGGCCCGTGTGGTGTGGATTCCGAGGAAGGACGTCGATTGAACTGACAAACCGGTGCACCCCACGGCCTGACCGAAGATGACAGTAATGGGGCGCTTTCAGCGTTGCACGCCGAGCCCGAGAACCGGGATTCGAGTCTGGAGAATCACTACCGCCAGCACCGTGGCACGCAACCCACAGCCGGCTGTGCAGTTCGATGTGGAGAGAAGTGTCCTGCGGGCAGAATTGCCTGAACTACAAGAATCGCCGATGGCCCGCCACAAAATCCAGCCCTGCCGAAGACCTTATCGACATAGTTGCGCTGCTCCCTTGGTACGCAGGCGTTGTCTTGGCCATTGTCGGCTACCTTGTGCTCCATCGCATGGCGGTAGCGCCATTGGTCGCACTCAAGCCTGGTGACGTGGGCGGTGCGATGTTCGGAGCCGTGGGGCGCGGACTTGCTTCTGCCGGGCAGTACATCGTGCCGCTCCTCTGCCTCGCGGGTGCTGCGATTTCCGCCTGGCGGCGCCGCACGCGTCGATCGTTGATCGAACGCGCGACGCGTTCCGCGGGCCCAGACGTCCTAGACGGAATGAGTTGGCGCGAATTCGAGATGCTCGTGGGCGAGGGTTCGCCCTGTCGAATGTCGGCGTGCAGACGAAACCAGACCTTGGCATCCTTCTTCGCGTCCGGCCGGTCTACTTTCGGACTTGACCTTCGCCACATCGTCGAAATTCATGGCTGGCAACGGACGACCTGAGCGAAATTGCGCGTGAATGGCTGCGTCCACATGTCGCGAGCCCGCGCTCCGGGCTCGAAGCCGGCTTTCGGAGATTTCCTTGGCGAGCGGCATTGGCGATACTGTGCCGCGATCTCATCGGCCAAGTCACCTCTGCGATCGCCAACTTCCTCAAATACCCTTGCTTCGCGGTTCGGCGAGACTCATACTCAGTCCGTCCAACTGCAACTTCGCGCTGAGCCGGGCGAAATGATGTTAGTCAAGTGCTGATCGACGGCTTTTTGGGGGTGCTATGACATTGACCTCGAGATGGGTCTCTCAGGTGACCTGCGCCAGTCTTCTTGCTGCCGTGTCTTGCCCGACTTGGGCGGGTTGGATTGGCGACGCATGGAACGGGCTTGCAGACGCCGGGCACGACGTGGTCACCTTGGGTGAACACGGTCGTCAGAGGGACCGTGAACGCGCCGAAAAGGATGCCCAAGCCTCCGCAGCGGCGGCCGCGGCCGCGGAGGCGCAGCGTCAGTTGCAAATCACCGCTATAACGAAGGATGTCGTGCTTCTCCGTGATGTAACGCGATCTTTCGAGAGCAGCGCCACGGCCGTTGCGGACATCACCAAGCTTCAGGACGAGGTAACGAAGGCCACGCAAGCAGAGATCACTAAGCGGCAGGCTTCGATGTTCTTGATCGAGAAAGTCAGAGACTACTTTCGCAGTGACAACGACGACTTGATGAAAGTGGTCAGGGCACTTGACACCGATTTCGCACGAAAGACGGACATGGAGCGCTCCTTTGGGAAGGCCGCCGACGTTACGACCTTGAACAGCGTGAAGGCGAAGCAGGACGAGTCGATCACGACGCTCAAGACCAAGCTCGACGTCCTTAAGACTGCCCATCTAACCGAGGACGCCTACTTGGAAGAGTCAATTCAGAAGCTCAACACCTCAGGCCTTGAGCAGGTTCTGTCGTATACACAGCAATCTCGCACTCGCCTCAACAGTCTTGCCCTGGAGCTTGAACAGTCACGCAAAGAGTACAGAGGTCAGCTGACTACTCAACTCGACTCGCTTGCGGTAATAGCCAAGTCCGACCGAGCTGCACTTGCAACCCAGTATGAGGGTGGACTGAAACCGAATGCGCCATCAACTCCTGTTGCCGGCGGCGCTTCCTCAGGCTCCTCAGCTTCGGCAAATTTCGGCCCAATTTCCGCGTCAGCGAGTTTCGGTGCCGCTGCTGCCGTTGTCCCAATCGCAACTGGTGCGATCACCCAGACGCCCCCGAAGAAGGTTTGCTTGTCGTTTGGCGGTAACTGCTTCATGGTTCGAGTTCCGTAAAGCGCCATGCGATCGCTCATGCGCGCAGTGGTCATGGCCGCTGCGATTGCGAGCAGCTTTGCGGCTGCAGGCCCTTACGAGGACTCCGCTCTTCGCGATGTAGCCTTGAAGGGTGCAGAGTCTTATGCCAAAGACCAGGTTGCGAGCTACGTCAATAAGCAGGTTGTGACCACGGCCCTTCCCGCGGGAAGCGGCACCACGGTCCTCGCGACGATCGATCTTGGCTCGGCCGTGTATGACTTCAGCAAAGCTGAGAACGACAAACAGCGCGCATACGCTGGAAGCCGGGCCGCACTCGCGGGCTATGCGCTACTCGGCGGCCCGGCTGCGCCGGTTCTGGCTGCTGTACTGCTCGTCGCGTCTATCGCTGAGTCAAGCATGGCCGCTCAGCACCAGGCCGAGATGATGAAGATTTACAAACAGATCCAGGAGAACTACACCAAAGTCGTTCAGATTCAACAGCTTCAGCTCGAGGTTGACTGGATCGAATTTCGCTACCTGACAGCCACCGCCACGGGAGCTTTTGCTGAGAACGAATTCTTCCTCGGTACCTTCAAGTCCGCCTGCTCGACAACGGCCTCGGTGCAAAACATGGCGCAGCTTGACGACTGCGTCGCTTGGTTGGGAAGGGCGGTCTATGCCGCCGACCGCTACGTCAGAACCATCGAATCGATCGAACTGTGGCGCCGTCAAAAAGGGCCATTGATCAAGAATTTCTCCGATGCTGCAGGGGTCGATCTTGACAAGATCATCGAGGCCAAAAACGCCCAGAAAGCGAGCCTTGTCGAACTCAAGGAGCGGTATCGCTCAATCTTGACTTCTTTTAGCGACGTTGCGGCCAAGCTCACCGTGGCGCAGGCCTTTGAACAGCCCATGTTCACGACGGACGAATGGGTTCACATCAGCTGCATAGATCAGGCGATGAAGCACGTAAGGTCGGGCACCACGCTCCTTCTGGAAGCGAGGCAGCAAGCACCACGCATTACCAAGCTCGCGCGGCAGTCATTTCTGGATGGTTTTGAGGTTTACAAGAGCACCGTGTGCCTGCGAATCGGCGCTGACAGCACCCAAAAAACCTTGGGCGGTGTGCTCAGGAAATGGAACGCCATCGCGAAGCAAACCCGTATGCAAGTCGCTGCGTTGCAGCCATAACAAGGTACGCGCCCATGGCTCCCGCAATTCGCGTGCTTCTGCTTGCTGTCGCAGTTACTTCATTCACGTTGAGCAGCAGTGCCCAGGAGCTGCCTTTGGTTCCCCATGACATCGGCAGCGATGACATCGAAAAGATCGCAACCTATAAGAAAGGTCAAGTCATCACCTTCTATTCGCCTGAAGGCGACTTGATCAAGGCCACCTTCGTGGGGCAGATTTCCAAGGGCTCGGCGACCGAATCAGCAAGATTTCAGGTCGAAAACGTGATTACGGTGGCGCCCCCGGGCGGGGGAGGTTTACAACAACCGGGGACCCCTGCGCAAGGCACCCCCAACGGGCCAGGGGCGGGCGCGGGTCAAGGGCAGTCGCGAGAGGGAGGTGCCACCTCTGGCGGCTCAAGCGCGGTTGGGGCATTTGGGGGCGCTGCCCTCGTTGGCATTGGTGCCTATATCGCAATTCCACCGTCGCTGCGGGAAGAACTAAAAGAGCGATCCGGCGCTCTGCAGGCTGCGATCACAGACGGTCGAATTACTATCCAAAAATACCAGACCACGCTGGAGAAGTCAGTGGCCGGCGCAGAGATCGGGCTGCGCGGATTGCGTGATGTTTCCAAAGGGAAGGCATTCGAAGTTCCTGCGCCATTGGCCCTTGGAACACCCTTGCCGATGCCGGAGTTCCCCAATGCATCTGACGGATTGCGCCAGTCGCTGGTCTCGTCATATGTCGCGCTAAGTACAACAAGAGCCCCATCGGTCGCGCACGCTGAGATCCGCGCTACAGGACTTCATGCAGTTGCTTTTGCGCAAAGCAGCCTGCGCAACGGAATCCTTCCTGAGGCGACCGCTGCGGCGGAGATCGCGCGAGCGGCAGCCGCAGTGTTGACCCAAACGGCGGATCTTCTCATCGCCTTCAACCCTCTAACTTCCATGGCGCGTGACGCCACGGAGTTGATCACCGGCCGAGACCTGTTCAGCGGGAAGGAGTTGTCGGAGGGCGACATGTGGCTGCGCGGAGTGTCTTTGGGCGTATCTCTTGTTACCGCTGGGGTTGGCAGCACCGTTCGGCAGTCGATTTCCGCGATCGCGCCGATGATTGACGAGGCGAACGGCTTGCGCAAATTGCTTGATCGGACGCTCGACGTTACTCCGCACATGTACGAACGCTGGTGGCGCGCCAAGAAAGTACTAGGTGTTGCAGACGGCGAGCATGCGATTAGGGACGTGGCCTACGAAGCCATCACGCGAGGAAAAGCTTACTGGGATCTGTCAGAGCCGAACACCGTCGCATTTTTCGTCCGTACGGACCAGAACTACCTTCGATTCATCATCAACGTGCGGGAAGGCAAGGCAGTGACCGTCGTCACAGACAAGTTGAGCTATTCATTTCCCCGCACTCGGTGGATTCCCTTGGATGACGTGCCTCTGAAAGCCATCAACGGCGATCCTATCAAGCTGTTTCTGCCAGGCGGTGGACCCCCATGATCTCGAGTCCAACAGTAAGCGCACGGTGGGCGCCCGTCTTGACGACAGTACATTTGCTCTTGCGCATCTTCCGCCGCGGGTCGTAGCCAGCGCTGGAGCTCCGCAGGAAGGGAGGTCAATTCTTAGACTATCGGCCTTTGCCGCGTTCATCGATGGCGAGATCTCTTCGGCTCCTGATTGACCGGAATCCGCCACACAGTGTAAGTTCAGCGAGGCCGGGGAAGGTCAGAAACCGCTTCGGAGGCGCCCGACAGCGGTCGTTGCTGGCGGAGTGAGATGGGCCCAACGCCGTCGGACGGCGCCTTCGTACGGCTGGTCCGCAGAGGTTGCTGCCGCTTTACCAGAGCAGTCAACTCACGCTAACCGATACAGAGCGACCATTGCGCCGATCTAAATGGGCGATGACAATCTCTCAAACAGCGCAGCGCCAAGGACACCGACGACTTCATGAGAAGTGACCCTCAAGCCGAGCAATCATTTGTTGGACGGACGGGCCGCGCTGGGTCCCATCGCGAAGGAAATCGAGTAGTTCAGTCCTGAGTTCCATGCCAGCTTGACTAGCTCCGACTACGCTGGACCATGGGGCGTACAGGTGATCAGACCTGCCACCCGTCGTGAAGCCGACACTTTCAAAGAGCTTCTGTAGCTCTTCCTGACCGGGGGCGCCGGCAGGCATGCTTCCCCGACCAAGTGCTGACAGCCTCGTATAGCGACGCGCCTGCAGAGTTCTGCCGTCACCGATATGCGACGGGAAGAAGGCACGAAGCGCGCGTCGCAAGCAGGCTTCCGCATCGCTCATTGCTTGCACACTCCTCGTGCTCATGCCGCTCGCGGCGTCTTCCTTGGCAGACCATTCGCCATGAATTAACTGGGTTACGGCAACGTCCGAAATGCAGTCTTCGAACACGACCGGCGGCCCATAAGTGGTCTCGCCGTAGGCCGCCACGTCCTGGAGGAGTAAGTTCTTGTCGCCACTGAATGTGCAGTCAGCGAACTTCAGCGCCGGTTTCTTATTAGACCTAGTGTTCTTGATCCTCACCTCGGTCAGGTCACAGCCTTCAAAGGAAATTGGACCTTCGCAATCGACCAACTCGACGTTCGCAATGGCGCAGTTTTCGAACGAGACATCACGCAGGGAGACGTCTTGGAGTCGCACGTTGGAAACGGACGAATTGACGAACCGGTTGCCGTCGAGGAAGAAGTCGCTGCCGCTGAGCTCACTGTTGATAGCGAAGCCCGTGAACTCGACATCTGTAATCTCCGCCAAGGGCAGCGGAGGGTGCACCGGGGCAGACAAGCTCTCATCGCCTACTGCTGCCCGCAGAAACCATAGATTGGCGCTCGCCGACTCACGGCCGGCTGCGATCGCACGTTCGAATGCCCGCCGCCATCGGTCATTCACGACGTCCTCGTTGAGGGCGGACGGCAGGAGGGACTCAAAAGCGTACTTCGCTTGTTGAGCCGAGGCGGCCAACTCCAAGGCCTCGTCAGGATCCAGGTGACCTAGCGAAGTGCTGGCGCTAAAGATCTGGGCCAGAAGGGCGCAGCGTATCCAATCGCTTAGGAACTGTGGGCGATAGCCTCCAACTGCCTCCGTGGCGTAGAGAAGAGCGTGTTTCGCGTTCTGCCGCGTGATAGCGACAAGAACCTCCGGTGAGTTGACGGGGTCAACATCGAATGCGCCCGGCACGAGCTCGTTTGGCGTCGGTGCCATGGCCCCGAGTGGCGCAGAGGAGAGCACAGCCAACCCCTGCAGCGCCCGCATCTGGTTCTTAACCGAATACTCGTGAGCGGCGATGGGGTCCACCTTTGATGCTTCTCGAATGCAGGCGAATACAGCCGCGCTGAGGCAGACGTCCCAGACTCGGGGAACAAAAATCCTGTCGTCTTGATGCAATGACGCGCGGTTGCCGGATCGACGACCGATGGCGATCGCCGCCAGGCCCTGGATGAAGAACAACGATGGCTCCTTCGCCACCTCAGGGAAAACTTCGAGGATCCAATCTACGATGTCATCCCTCTCGCGGACGACCTGCTCGTCAGCCGGTCTGGTGCCGATCAGCTCCTCGTACTCCTCCGGCAGCTCGATTGCACCGGTAGCTCTGCTCTGCGAGACGAGGCGGTCGAACACGGCGCCCACATAAGCCTTGAAGTCGGCACTGCTGGCCTCGGGCAAATCGACGCTGAGGATTGTCCAGTCTCTGCTGTCGAGATGACGAGCCTCGGTGCGTCGGCCAGAAAGGATGACGACCGAGTCCGGCGAGCCCAAGCGTTGGGTGATCAACTCGAGCAGGTCCCGAATGAGGCTCTTGTCGTACCGCCCGGCGACCTCGTCAATTCCGTCCAGGAATACAGCGACCAGTCCAGACTTGACGGCCCGAACCAATCGGTCCGCGCCCTCGCCGACGATGCCGATCAGCTGGGTGATGCTGTCCCACGCAATACCAGCCGTGAGAGGCAGCTTCCTCAGCGGAATGAAAACCGGCAGCTTTCCTCGCTTGTCCATTCGCAGCCTTTGGGCTGCGGATGCCAGCAAGACAGTCTTGCCCTTCCCGGCCTCGGCTTCGATGAAGGCCAGACCAGAACCCAAGCAAACGTGCTGCGCTAATTGATCCGCGGCGTCAAGCTTCCGCTCGCCCTGCTGATCTACCAACGTCATTCGCACCGGTGCAATCCCCAGCGCGCTGATGGGTTCCAACGCCTCAGTGATCAGCGCCTCCTGTGAGGCGTCAAACGTCGAGGGAAGGTCGAGAAGCTTGCGCAGCGCCATTCTCACGGTTTCAGCCGTGCGGCCAAGTCCCAGTGCGACCCGCTCCTCGTCGGTCGGAATCCAGTCGACGAGTACGTAGTGGATAGCAACGACACTGTCCTTCAGGGGTGCCTGGGTGATGCTCGTCGCTCCCTTCAGCTGTTCAGGTGTTGAGATGGAAGGGTCGCTGACGAAGATCCATAGCTCGCCCTCCAACTCGATGGCACGGGCGCCCGGCGCAAATTCGTCAAGGCTCATCTCCAACGTGCGTGCGATGGCCGCGGCAACGTCGAATTTTGTCTCGTCCATGGTTTCCCTCTTTGTGTGTTGCACCGGCTGGATTGACCCCCGCTCTGCGGCCATCCTTATCGCTCAGTTTATGTCAGGTGCCACGGTCCACTTACTCCTTGCGCCAATCAACCAGTCGCTGACGTGCCAAGGCCGAAATGTCAGCAGTCATGGCCGGTATGGAGCACGGGCAAAGTCTGGAATGGGATGACCCGACATTGGAGGCCCGGAACGCCGGCAGCTCGGAGACATCGGCATCGTATTCCGGTAGACGAACGGGATGCGCGCTCTTTTATGGGCCGTTCTGTCAAGCACCGTAGGCGCGAGTCCAGCTGGAGTACACCGGAAAACGCATCGGCTACGTCCGGGTTTCGAGTGCGGGCCAGAACGATGCCCGGCAACTGGATGGCGTCGAGTTGGACAAGATCTTCACGGACAAGGCGAGCGGCAGGGACACCCATCGACCTCAGCTTCAGGCGATGCTCGACTACGTACGCGAAGGCGACCACCTGTTAGTGCACAGCATGGACCGCCTTTCACGATCCTTGAGGGACTTGCAGGATGTGGTGGAGGCGCTGACGGCCAAGGGGGTGTCGGTGACGTTCATGAAGGAACGTCTTACTTTCGCCAAGGACGACAGCGATCCGATGTCGATGCTGATGCTTCAGTTGCTTGGCGCCATCGGACAGTTCGAGCGGTCTCTGATCAAGGAACGCCAGCGTGAAGGGATCGCAATCGCGAAGGCCCAAGGGGTCTACAAGGGGCGTAAGCCAGTACTCGACGCTGACGCCGCCAGAACGCTTCGGGAGATGGCTGCCCGGGGCGTACCCAAGGTGGACATCGCGGAGACGCTCGGCATCTCCCGTGCCAGTGTGTACGGGTATCTGAAGGCATGACGAACTGGGCCACCAGCAGCGAGCAATCAGGCACTACAGCGCCTACAGACGGCTGTCGAAGTGACCGTGCAAACGGTCTCTCTATTCATCACGCCTTGGACCCCGGCCCGCGTTGGCGCAATGCCCACAAGTCGTATGCGGCCGCGACTATAAAAATGGCGTTCAGCCTTTCTCATCAAATTTGAGTAGATCTTTCGGCCTAGTTGACGCGATCTCGTGTTTTGAAAGTGAGTAGGATCAGCACAGGGAGAGCGTCATCTTTGCCTGCTTGGCATGGAGGTGCATATGACATATCGCTCAGCGATTTTTTCTGCCCTTGTGGCGGCGTTTTGCTGCGGTAGTTCCGTGGCACAACTGCAGGTAGATCCACTGGTAGATAAACAAGCGAAAGCCTGCTTAGCCCCCAACCATTGCGCCGCACCCGTAGTTTCGTCGACTGGACTGATCTTGATCCAAGCGCAGAAGCCGCCTTATACGACAACGATCGGTTGCAAGACTGGGACGCGCGTTAATTGCTCCACTGCATGGAAGTGTTGCGATAAAGGGGGCTCATGCGATAGTGATGGCTTCCCGCAATGCAAATGAGTTGAGGCCTCAGTTCGAAAAGGCTTCGCCTATGAGGTGCTGCTGCGGCCAAGTTGGAGCATGCCGGACGAGGATCCGCAAGGATTTATAAGCTCGATCAGGTCCAATCCTCCACTGGCACATTTACTAACAAATTTCAGCGGGATGGCGGGACGGCTTATAGATAGTGGGATCACAGTACGGTGCAACACGTTCGGTGCACATGTCCAAGCATTACCGCACGGTGCAGTGCCCGTGAGTTGGAATGACAACATGTAAATGGAGGGGTCGTGAAAATTCGACATCTGCTTTGCGCCGCGTGTCTACTCGCCCTTTACAGACTAGCGTTCGCCGCTGACTACGGATTTCCGACCCCCCTGCGCTTTGCCGCAGGCGTTGATCCAACCAATCCGACCGAGCCATTTCCATATTGCTTCGACTATCAGGAACGCCGCGTTTCTGGATCGAACGCCGCCTCATCGTTTCGCGCGACCATAGTGCAAGACCGACGGCAGTTCTTACGAGAGCTGAACGTGTCCGCCTCAGCCTCTGGCTCCTACACATTCTTCAGCGGAAATGCTTCCACCACGATTGACGAGCGGTATGCTTTTACGTCTGACTCATTAACCTGGATCGTCCTATTTCAATCAGATCTCGGGCGGAAGGAGGTGTTCGGGGAAACGCCGAAACAATTTGCGCAGGATCTGCTAGACGCGGGCCGCCACTCGGAGTTTTCGACAAGGTGCGGCACGGAACTGGTGATTGAGGAGTACCGGATCGTAACAGTCGCTGCGGTTTTCACGCTCAAGAACCTTTCAACGGAACAAAGGTCCTCGCTGGCCGCGAAACTTAATGCGTCGGCCACCCTCACGGCGTGGAGTGCGAGTGCAAGTGCAAGCTATCGGAGTTTTGTAGAGGAAGCATCGCAATCTTCGCACATCAACCTTGAAGTAGTTACTGTCGGCGGAAGCGGCGTGGCTGATCTGGCGCCGCTGTTCACGGACTTGGGCGACCTTCAGCAGGTCAGCGACATTCTTCGCTCCTACGCATCAAAGATTAATTTCGACAATGCACAGGCCACCAAGTTTACGACCACAAGCATGAAACGCTACGGATGGAATGGCGCGGCCCTTGACATTGGAATCCAAGACATATCTATTGGGGACTACTATCTGTTGTACAGGGACTCCGAGATCATCAAAGAACGTGCTCGATCTCTTTTGCAGGAGTTTTCCGCCGGGCGTATCTCACTATCGGCCAGTCAAGAAGTCGCACTGCGTAAAGCCTTCTCAGACAGCGACAAGTTGATGCGTCGACTCATTGTTACTGCAAAAGCGTGTCGTAAGGATGAAGCATCTTGTGTCCCCGTCTCCCAGTTGCCTGTCCTTCTGGCAAGTTGGCCAAAAACAGATCCTGTCGGAATCCTCGTGCAAGACGGAAAGCGGCTACGGTGCGATTCGAACGGGCAATTTCAAGACCTGCAGGCGCTATTCACATGCACTCAGGAAGTTCGATACCTCGCATTCGCACGCTGGGGTGACGTCGCCGGCGTCGACGTGAAGGACCGATTCGGTCAAACGGTAGTCCCTGTCTTTGGTGAATTACAGGCGTTGGCAGATTCATACGAAGCCATGCGGAAAAGAGTTGGACCGGACCTGACGGAAATCAAATTCCTAGAGATGGTTTCTGGGGAAAAACTGAGTTCCCTCGCCGAAGCGCAGACCAAGGGGTGGAGCGCGCGGGTGTTGACAGTCACCTTCCTCTTCGGTGCGCAGAGCGCGAACACCAGTGGGCTAAGGACCACCTTGAATTTTTTCTTCACAACTGGAACGGGATTGCGTACAGAGCGTCAGCTGTTTATGTATTAAGGAGAAAACATGAAGAAATTTCTTTACTTGGTGCTGGCGCTTTTAGTGCTTGGTGAGCACGCCTACGCCGCGGATAGCTGCGTAAGTGCTGGCCGGGACGGGAGGCAATTGATCGACGATACATACGTGCCGAAGATCGACCTATGGATTAGGGTGAGTAAAGGAATGCAAGACAAAGGATTGGATCCGAGAAAATACCCGGTCATTATGCCAGACGGCAGCATTGAGATCTTGGATTTGATCGACGTGGTGCAAAAATTGACCAATAAGCGCGTGGAAGGCTATCAAACAATTGGGGACGCCGAAAGCGATTGCGAAAAGAAAATCAAGCCGTATCAGCAGGTCACTGATGCTGCTACCTTCGTTGCAACGGGAGGTCTTTCTGCAATTCTTCCGAAATCGATGACACACGTGGATGCGAGCCAGTTTTTAAGTGGCAAACCTTTGGGCCCTGATAACGCCTTGATTCCTCAACTAAGAGAGCAACTCTTAAAAGGTTTCGGTATCGGAGGGGATGTCGCTTGCGCTATTCGAGATCCTCTGCGGGCCGCTCGTGGACAGTGTTAAAACAACTTGCGGGGTCGACGATGAAAAAACTTTGCATTTTTCTGCTGTCGCTACTGGTGATATGGGAGGTGAAGGCCCAAAATGTCTGTGCGGCGGAAGCTGGCCGAGCGGATCAAGCAATACGAGAGCAATATCAGCAGACAATTGATTATTTCTTGAAGCTCGCCGCTGCCGCAAGGCTTAAAGGCATTGATCCTAGACGTTTTGCACAAGTTATCAATGGGCAGGTGGAGATACTGGACCTTGTGCAACTCGCGCAAGATGTCTCCCTTAAGCGCGATGAGGGCATCCAAACCGTGTATGCAGGTTTCCAAGCCTGCCAGCGAGGCGTGGCGCCGTATCAGGCGATTATTGAGCCCACTATGTTCTTTCTTAGTGGTGGATTGAGCCAGGTTGTTCCAGACAAGGCTTTGCACATCGATGCCAGTAACCTTCTGGCTGGCACTCCGTTCGGCGGCCCCAGCGCACTTATCCCACAAGCCAGGGAGCAGATCTTCTCTATGTTGGGTATCGGGGGTGACGTGGCATCCGTGATTCGCAATCCGTTGCAAATAGGCCCCGGTGGACCAGTTCGCGCCCCTTGGGTGCCCATGTTAGGGCAAGGCATGCCAAACATAGGTCTACCGAATTTGCCGCCGATCGGGATAACACCGCCAAATGTTGCACTGCCAAATCCACCGCCCCCCATCCAGTTGGGTAATGTGGGTGGGCATAGGGTGTGCATTCCGTGGTGCTGATTTTGCACCCTAAATGTCACATGCCTTTCCACATGCCGCCCTGTCGCTTTTTCCGAACCAATCTGCGTATTCAGGGCATCGTGGACGCTGTTTCAGGCTGATCGTGGACGACGTTTCAGCCTGATCGTGGACGATCCCCGGTTGCGCGCGGGTGTCTTGACCGTGGGCATGCTGGCGGATTTTACGGCCTGCCATGCCTGCCACCAGGTGCGCCTGCACCTCGAAGCCGGCCTGCCGGCGACAACCTCGCAGGGTCAATCCGGCTCCTGCTGCGTTCGGCCAATCCTGCGATTCCTTCGCGCTATCTCATGAGGGTGAACCGCAACCACGACGTCAATGTGCAATTCGCCACGTTGACCACGAGCTCGGCCACCTGTTCTTGGGGCATCTGGGCAGCGACAAGTACCTGAACATTCCGGATCGCCCGAGGCTCGAGCACAGACAGCGGGAGTTGGAGGCCGAATCCGTCGCCTACATCGTCTGCGGCCGCAACGGCGTCGAGAACAACTCGAAAACGTACCTCGCCGCCTATGTGAAGGAAAACACGACTGTAGAGACTGTAGAGACCCTCGACTTGTACCAGGTCATGCGCGCATCCGGGCAGGTTGAAACCTTGCTTGGGTTGGCGGCGCGCGCCAGGTTCGACCGGCCAAGCAAGCAAGGCGCAGGCTTGTTGTCTTGACCGGAGCGTCATTCAAATGGGCTTGGGGATCTCAGACAACTGCAGGCATGCCTGCCGCTAAGCGCCATTGGTGCGGATCACCTCCGCGTCGGTCCGTGAGCGCCCTTCCTGGGCCGCTTGCCCGGTTTCGCCGGTGACTTCCGAAAGGATCTCCAACGTCATCTTCTTCGACGGCACGTCGACCAGCGCTTGACGACCGAATCCGTACCGGTAGGGTCGTGATGCTAGCACCGTGGAGACAGTGCTACTGACGAGCAGCGCAAGCTACCCATGCTCACGGCTATGACTGGTTCGAGTAATGCCGCGATGGCAGACACTCGAGGTGACCAAGAAGACCACGACGCCGACGGCAAGTCGAAACGCGGTGCTGAAGTACATTCCAGCCGCGTAGAGGATTCCTCGTAGCAGGTCCCACTTGAGCGCAATCGCCAATGCCGTCGCCACGATGCCGCTGGGCGACATCACCCAGAGGCCCAAGGCACCCGCCAACCCCAGCGCGAGGAGGGCCACGACGCGGTCACGCGCGGTGCGAGGATAAATTGCGGAGCGGCCCAGCCTCCAAGGCGAGAGCATGAAAGCGAGAGTGCCGTCGGCCACCGCGCCGAAATGCCCACGGACGGGCACGCGCGTGACGCTCGTCGGGGGAGTAACCAAGGGATTTGCGCTCGCCATGGTTCATGCTAGCAGCGCGCCAAGTCGAAACGACCGATTAAAGGCGGCAGACCGAAGTGGGCTGTGAGGGATGATGTGCGCTATCGCACGACTGAAGGCCTTGCGTGGCCCGACCCTTGCGCTTGCCGGGCGGGGCTACTCCGTCGTCGGGTTAGACCTGTCGACAAGGGAAATCGAACGGGCACGGTGCGAGGCGCACATTCGCGGTTTGGCCGCCGACAAAGTCGGCGACATGCGCACGGCTCATGCGGACCATGGTGCGGGATATGACTCGTCATTTCGTGTGGCAACTCGGTCCCGCATCTGCTGACGGACAACGACTTGAAGCTTGCGGCGCGCCAGTTCCTCGCGTGCTTGTGGCCCGGCGGCAGATGCGTCATCACGGTCGGGGTCTATGGGATGGTCACCGGTGTCGCCGGGACGTATGGCAGGATGCGGGCCACGAGCGGACGGTCAGGCAGTCAAGAAAAAAAGACCGCTTCCAGACTGGGTGCAGCCGCTCAAACTCCGCCGCCGACTGACTGAACTCGACCCGTTTTGAGCTTTTGGTTCGCCGACTTGGCCCCCCAACGAGGAACATCGGGAGCAGGTCAAGCGCAGCGTCAGGAACGCATGGGCTCCCAAGGAAGATTGATAGGGTGTAATGCGTCTGCAACGCTGCACCCTTGGACGAGCAATCAGCCCCCCATTTGGAATCCTCTCGGATGCGCTGATGGTCGTAGCTTGTTGCCATCCCCATGAAGCAGCTATAAATGAACCTATCCAGACCGGAGCAAGATACAGATGCGTTTTTTTCCTTCAGAACCGGACATAGCGACAGTCTTCAATCGCATTCGAGATGGTGACATTGATCTGCAGCCGGACTTTCAACGCAATGAGGTGTGGCCGGTAAAGAAGCAGCAACGACTGATCGATTCGATCCTGCGTTCATGGGTCATTCCGCCTATCCTCCTGATCTCAAACGGACACCGCTTGCAGGTTCTTGACGGTCAGCAACGGCTTGCGTCGATCCGAGACTTCAAACTGAACGAATTTGCTGTCGACGGTGCGATTGAGCCCACCAACCCGTCGATCCAAGCGTTGCATGGATTCAAATATTCCAGCCTTCCACCCGAAATTACGAAAGCGTTCGACAGGACGTCGCTTCGGATGTACGAAATCGCTGACTTCTCGCCAGAAGAACCAGCAGAGATCTTCTTTCGGCTAAATCAACCGACTACGTTGACGTCAGCGGAACGGAGAAACGCTCTTTTTGGCCCCGTCAGAAATCAAGTTCGCGACTTGGTGGACATGTTTGAATCTAGCGGTGAGGCGTCGAAACTTTTGGCATTTAGCAATGCCCGCATGGCCTACGACGACGTGCTGGCGAGATTTGCATTCACTCTTGAAGAGCGGACGCTGAGGAAGAGGGTAACCGAGGCAGCCGTAAGTCAGATGTACCGCCGACCGGAGCCGCTCGATGGAGAAATCTGCGAAAAGCTGGATCGATCACTGAGGCTGCTGCTCGGTGCGTTGAAGGCTGCCGCGCATGCCGGAATGACGAGAGGGCTCAGACTCAACAAGGCGGCCTTCTATTCCTGGTTGATGTTCTTTGCACGGTTGGACGCCACGGGAGACCCTGGCACCACTGAGCGATTCTTCGTTCACTTCGAGTCAGTTAGAGCCGCATTTCACAACCTAGATGACGGCATGGAAGCGGTTGCTTCACAGCCCGGCTCGTTCCCTCTGCTCCTTCTATTCTCCGACCGCGCGACTGCTCGCGTGTCGGATGTATCTTCGGTCCTATTGAGGGATTTCGCTCTCTGGGCCTCATGGTATGAGTTCTCGGGAGGCACTCGTGGAGGTAGCTTCGATCCTGCTTACCGCGAGATTCCTAGGCTTCTGAGCGCGCTACGCGGTGTCAGACCGGATCAATATGAGCCCGAGGTACTTGCATTCCTTGACGAAGTCAACTGGGGAGTGAGTCTCTGATGCGAAAGGCCGCGATAGATCGAGCATGGGAGCAGTGTCGCGATGTCAACCGTTCCCGACTGGCAGTCGGCGAGATCGCATTTCCTTTTGGCGAAGAAATCAAAAGTCTGGTTGTCAGTTCTCGAGTAGCGGCGTTTGTCGGCAAGAATGGAGCTGGGAAGACATCGCTCTTGCGAGCACTTTCTCAACTGCTGGCACTAGGTCAAGCTTCAGCGCAGCGCACGATCGTTACCTCACTTTCAGGTCGATATAACGGAAAGGGCTTCCGGGTACCGGAAGCACAAGGAGAAGTTCGGAACGCGCCGGCCGCGCTGTTCATCGATGCATCCGCCCAGGCGCATAGACTGCTGGAGTTCTTCAGAGTCCAGAAGGACCTTCCCGAACTGCTCGCATCGTATGGCTTCAAGCGAATTACTCAGACTGAAGCAGTTCCCTTCAACTTCCTTTGTGGGCGAACATATGAACACATCGAGATTGCCGAAGTGGAAGGTCCCGCTCCGACATCGGCCATCCTTGCAGAACAAGTCGAACCAGAGATCGTGCCCTTCTTTAAGGTCCGTTTCGAAGGAACAGATTACGACACACTCTCGATGGGATTTGGTGAACTGTGCGCCTTCTACGTTATTTGGTCGCTGAACCGTGTGCAGAAGGGCTCGGTAGTGCTATTCGACGAACCGGACTCGCATCTTTCGCCGGTGGCGCGCCGGGCGCTTTCAAGCGTTATCGCTATGCTTGCTGCGGATCGGGAGTTGTGGATAGCGTTTAGCTCCCACTCGACGGAGGCATTGGAAGCATTGGACGACTCGGAGTTGTTCCTAGTCGATTCCTCACAAGGTTCTTCATCGCTTCCGGTTTCGCTTGCCGGGGCGAGGCGCCGCACGTTGCGGGCGCTCGGGATCGCCCCGGTCAAGAGGCTTCTGGTGGCAGTAGAAGATATCGATGCTGAAGAGGTTGCATACCAGATCCTGAATAGGTTCGCGGAGGATGTGTCGGGCGCGGTGGACATTCAGAAATTCGTCGCGGGAGCCACCGAAGTCGTCCGCTTTGTGGATGCCTTCCCAGCCGAGTCCCGGATCGGTCAATGTGTTGCCTTGCTCGACGGTGACAAGCGAGCGGATTTCTCCACGAACACGCACGTGCTTTATCTCCCTGGAACCGCTGATCCCATAGCCGCTGCTCGTAAAGTCGTAACGGCAGATCCGTCGCAGTTCGCGGCGCTGTTGGGGGTCGCGGTCGAGCGTCTGACCGCAGCATTGCGAAGCGTTCACGCGGCGGATCATCATGACTTTTGCTCGGCATTGCTCGAAGAGCTTCGCCTTGAAGGCATTCGAGTTCCTGGAGTTCGTCGGGCGCTGGTCGGTGCTTGGCTATCTGACGAAAGTACGGCGGTCGAAGCGCAGCGCCTTGCTGCAATCCTAGTTGAGCTCGTTGACAAACTGCCGTTCCTTGATTGGAGTCGCAGCGCTGTTAGGGCTTGAGGCCGTGTCGATTCGGCATTTCATGCCATCTGATTTGACGCCGTCCTTAGCGCCGCTCTTGTCCGACTGCGTGAGGTTGGGGTCCAGCGACAGCCGACTGCACTGGGCTGCATAGCGGTCGCCGGCGATTCCAGAGCGAGGACTGCGATGGCCCGTTGCGGTCGGTTGGATTGCGAGCATCGACGACTGGTCTGCGCCGGATCGTTGCCGATCGCAGGCAGCGTCGCGGCGCGTCTCTAAGGGCAGCCGTACCGCAATGCCCCTAGCAACTGTCTCCACAGCCTCGATCACGCCCGGGTCGTAGCGGTGCGTGAACCCGACGGTTCCAACGGCGCGGAAGCACTGCAGACCGCAGGCGTTCGGACTGCGGTGCATGAGACACTAGCCGGCTCACCAAAGAGGCAGGAATGACCCTACCGACCGATACCGCTGGACCTTTCGACGTCAATACCGACGACTTGGCAAAGATCAACGCGCAGCAAGCCGTGGATCTTTTTCGACAATTGTTGGTGATCGAGGCTGCAAGGGTTGGCGTTCCCATTTCGGGCGTCGATGTTCCTGCTGACATCAACGTTGCCGATGGCGGCATCGATGCTGAGGTTGCAACCCTGTCCGGGTCGCAACTGCCGGGCGGCCTGATCTCGACCGGTCGAACTTGCTACCAGATCAAAACCGGCAAGTTTTCGGCTTCGACGCCGTCAGACATCCGCTCCTTGCTCGTGCAGCCCAAGTATGTGGCCGGTGAACACCAGCGCACCAAGGAGCAACTCCAGCCTCGCGTGCTCAACTGCTTCGAGAGCGGCGCCACCTTTGTGGTCGTTCTCTTCGGTACGGATCTGGTCGGTACGTCTGACGACCATGGCGTGAAGCAGATCAAAGACTTCATGGCCGCCATCGATCCTGCATTCGGGGCGGTCGACGTTCGTATCGTCCGTGCCAACCAGTTGTGCGCTGCCATCAAGATGCTCGCGCCCGGTATCGCCTTGCAGCTGAACCGGGTGGAGGGCTTTGACCGTGCTGTGTTCCAAGACATCAGCTTCATGGCGGAATGTTGTGACCTGGAGTTCGGCGGTTACCAGCCCACCGCGGCCCTGACGCTCGCCGCGGAGCAGATCACCCAGGTCGCTGACGGATTGAGCGGGTTCAAGCACGTGCGCGTTCTGGGCGATGCAGGCGCAGGAAAAACCCATCTCATCTACCGCGCATTGAGTGAGTCCAAGCTCAAAGGCTGTGTTCTGTACTGTCGCGATCCCGAGGATGCCGTAATGAGCAGGCCTCTTGCGACGTTAACGAGAATGGCGGCGGACACGACCATCATTCTGGTTGCCGACGAATGCAGCCTCGAAACAGCCGAGGAGCTGACTGCGCTCTTCAAGCGTCGGGCGAGCAAGATGCTGCTGCTGTCTGCCGACAATGTGGCTGAGTCCACTTCAGCGCATGCCAACGTGGAGCTCATTGACGTTCCGCCACTGGAGCAGACGGTGATCGCGGAGATTTTTAGAAGCTACGACATCCCCGTTGACGGTGCAAACTGGCTGGCAACGCTGTGTGAGGGGTCGCCCCGTGCGGCGCACCGACTTGGCCAGTATATGAAAGCGCACCCTGAGGAGCAGCCGGCGCAGCAGTTGGCGCACTTGGATGGCTTGTGGGATCTCGTCGTCTGCGCCCCTCACAAGGTCGCGTCTGCAGAGGGACGAGAGAAGCTGGCGGTAATCCGTACCCTCGCGCTGTTCCGGCAGGTCGCATGGGAGACAGCGGAAGGCGCAGCGACCCAAGGTGCGGTGCTGGCAGTGCTAAAGAAGCTGGACAGCGGCTTCTCCCCGCACCGACTGGCCAGCGCCGTCGAGGCGCTGCGACGCAAGCGGGTGCTGCAGGGCATTCGAACGCTGCTGATCTCGCCCAAGCTCCTGCACGTAGCCATGTGGCGGAGTTGGTTTGACCTGTACTCGCCCATGATCGATGTGGTCGCGCTGCGCGATGACCTCGGTGTTGGCCGTATGCGGGATCACTTCGACGAGATGCTCACATATGCCAAGGAGTCGCGTGCAGCGACGGCGCTGGCCGATCGGCTCATGGGTGACGGTGGACCTTTCGCTTCGCTGGCGGGCTTCAGCGCGGCCGGGGGCGCAAGTCTTTTTTTCGCAGTAGCGCAGGCTAAGCCCAAGGTAGCCCTGCGCCGATTTGCCATGGCCTTGGGGGCGGAAACGGTCGAGGTTCGCAAGGAGTTCATAGGCGACGGGCGCCGCATGGCCGTGCACAGGCTTGAGCAGCTGGCGGTCCCGGCCGAAACCTTTTTCGAGGCCGCGGACTGCCTGCTCCTGTTGGCAGAAGCCGAGAACGAAAGCTGGTCAAACAACGCGACTGGTGTATTCGTGTCTCTGTTTGGGCTGGGATATGGCCCCGTCGCCGCGTCCGAACTCTCGCCTCGCTCGAAGACGGACTACCTGCGCCGCTTACTGGCGAGCGATTCGTCGTTCCGCAGGCAGATCGCCGTGCAGGCGTTGAGCAAGAGCCTGGATCCGTTCATGAGCCGGACGGCCATCGACGAGGTGATCGGCCTCAGGCGCCTGCCGGACCGTTGGCACCCGAAGAACTATGGCGAGCTCTTCGATGCATTCGCGGCCCATGTTGCCTTGCTCGAAGGCGCCATCGGTACGCTGCCTCCAGACGAATCAATCGCGGCGGCCAAGGGCATTCTGGAGCATGTTCGCAGTCTCGTCTGCATGGAGACGCTCGGCCCGACGATCATCGCCTTTCTGCGCCGCGCCTCGACGTTGCCGGGGTTGCGCGAGGTGACCATCGAAGCGGTGGTCGCCACTCTCCACTACGAAGGCAAGGAGCTACCCGAAGAGATCGTCGCGCGGCTTGAGGAGATCTGCACGGAGCTGACCGAGTCCTCCTTCTCAAACAAGCTGCGCCGGCGAGCAGCCATGAAGCTCATCGAGGACAACTTCGATGCCGACGGCAACTTTTCTGACGCAGTCAAGCCGGAGCTGGAGCAGCTGGCCGCGGATGCTTTGGCGGCACCGATTTTGCTGGAGTCTGAGCTTTCATGGCTGGTGACCGAAGAGGCCAAGAACGGGTACCAGTTCGGCGTGGTTCTTGGCCAAGCTGATAAGGATCATGCGTTATGGAGCGTGATCCGCGCAGCATGGGTCGCCGCGGGTCCCGACCGCTCGGACTATTTCATCGGTGGGTATCTGTCCGCCCATCATGAGAGCCGCGCTGAGGTTTGGGAAAAGCTCGTGGATGAGCTTCTCGCGGACCCCGTGTTGCGGCCCTCGATGATGGGGCTGATCTGGCGCTCCGGGATGACCGATCGCGTCGCTGCGTCGCTGCTTGCGTTGGCGCGAAGTGGCGAGATTGATGTGAAGGGTTTCAGGCTTCTGACCTACGGAGGCATCATCGATCAGTTGCCGCAGGATGTGTTGACGGGGGCTATCGACCTGCTTTTGGATGCGGGTGATGCGCAGGCGATGGAGGCAACGCTGGACATCCTGCTGGGGAGGTTGCGCGGTGCGCCGGGAGAGATTGGCGTGCTGTCCCGCCGGATCGAGCGCACCCTCAACGCTGCATCGTTCGTCGAAGGCGGGGAGCGTGCCCTCTCGAGCAACATGCTTCAGTACCAATGGAATGCGCTTGCCAAACGGTTTCTTGGATTTGACGCTGACCGCGCAGCGCAGCTTGCGGTTCAGTGCATCAGGAGTTTCGGAGCCGACAACAGCGTGACGGCCGGTTATCACCCGGAGTCGCTGAAGTTCCTGACCGACGCTGCGCAAGCGAAGCCAGATGTCGTGTGGGCGGCCATCGCACAGCGTTTGATCGAGCAGCGGGGTGGGGTTACCACTTGGTGGCGCATGCTGAGTTGGTTGCGAGGCGGCCGATCGCAGCGTGATGACGGTGCGTCGGTGCTTGACGTCGTTCCGGAGGGAATAGTTTTTGAGTGGGTCGATGCCGACACTGTGTACCGAGCCAGGACACTGGCGGAGTACTGTCCGCCCTACGTTTCCCAGCCTGGTGAACCGACGTCGTTCGCACGGCGGCTACTTGAGCGTTACGGCGATATGGAGGATGTTCGGCGGTGCCTTCACGCGAACAACTTCACCGATAGCTGGGGCGGGCCAGCCAGCGAACACTACCGGCGCAAGCTGGAGGCGGTCAACGCACAGCTTTCGATCGAGACGAACGAGAATGTCCAAATGTGGCTGGAGGAACATAGGGAGCGGCTCGAGCACAGCATTCAAAGAGAGGTCGAGCGCGAGTTGGACGAGAGCGAGGGCTAGTTTGGCGCAGGCGGTGGCATAGCAAACGAGGCCTTATCCTATGCAGCGAACGGCCAAAATCTCTCGCGGTGTGACGGTCGCCATGCGCTGGTTCGTTACGGGCAACGCACCTGCTGGCGTTTCGGCCTATTTAAGACTGCGCTGCGAGAGTCGCCGCCAGCTAGGAAGTCAGGGTGCTCAGGGACGCTGACGCGACTGGTAGTCTGATCGTCTGATCTCGGTCAAAAAGCCCACACCGTTCTGCGTTCATGCAGCCGGAACCTGAGCGGCATGGCGTCGGCGTTCCTCGCCCCGCAAGTTCAGGGATCGCGACAACGCCGATTCCAACGGCTGCTTTCGGCCCTACCGGCCATCCACCGCCAGATTCAAGCTGACGCCTCTTGGCCGACCCCGGCATGTCGTGCCGCATTCGTCAACGACAAGATCACGCCTGCCGGCGACGTCACCGCTCTGGCCGGCTCCCCTATGCGCTTAGCGCATTGAGATCCCGATGTAGTTGGAACGCAATCCCAAAAGCGTGGTTCTGCATCGCATAGAACGCGGCTTCGAGCCTTGGTACGGCCCAACACGAGAGCTGCGGGGCTGAGTGATGTGAGAACCCACCAATCCTCAGGCCGTGCTTCCGCTCCTCAAAGGAAACTTCCACGTCGACATTGATGGTGTTGTTGTGCTTGGTGTGGTTCGTGAATTCTCTAACGTATTGGAGCTCTTTGTCCTCGCGCATCGCGAGCACTCGATCACGCAAACCACCGGCGCGTAACCTCTCCATGACATTAAAGAAGTCGATGTACCTGGGCTTCAGCCTGGTCTTCGCCGTGGCATCGAAATCCAGGCTGTAGTAGATCGTGTGAGCCAAGTAGTCTTCGATCGGATGAAGGCATTGAAAGAACGCCGTCAAAGCCGCCTCACTGGACAGTACCGGATATCGGTCAGGTGCATCTGGCGCTTTGGACTGTAGGTTCCACACGAACATGGCGGCTGTCCCGGAGTCCATATCCGCCAGTTCATCGGCTATGAGGCGATGAACCTCGGAGTGGTGGTACTTGGCAAATGCCACCCGCTTTGAAAGCGACACTGCGAATCGGTAGACAAGCTTGGAAGTTTCTTCGCCGCGAACCTTGGCGACCGCGTCTCGGAAGGCGAACATGTCCCACCGTTGTCTAGGTCCGTGAATCTCGGGAGCGATGGCTTGTTGTTCGTTGAGCATGCGTCGGACAATAGCTCAATCGGTTCGCCGCCGTCTGCGGATTGTGGGGGCCGAGATTTTTCCCCCACGACCAGCCAACCAGTAGCCGCGAACCTGGTATTCGGTCAGAGCGGATTGAGGACCGGCTTCGCGCCGAAGGTCGTGCCGTTCCGGCAATCACGCTCGATGCGGAAGGCATCGGCGGCAGACTCTGCGATGGCGAACTGGTACTCCAACCGGTTGTGGATGTACTTCTTGGTGAGCTTGTCGAGGTTGAGGGCGCCAGACGCGAACAATGGTAGCTGCTCAGGCTGCAGCGACGGGATCACGAACCGATTGGCGACATAGACGCAGAACTGGTTGCCGCTGAGCCTGCCATTGGCGTGCGCACCTAGTCGGTTGACCAGCCCCACCTTGATTCGTCCAGCTGAGACGGATTTGTCAAACTCCCTCCCAGCCATGCCGCAATAGATCAGCTTGTCCTGGTCCCAGATGGCATACACGCCGGCCGCCACATGGGGAATCCCGATGTTGGGCCAGTGCTCGAACCTGTGGCGAGAAGAAAACTCAGGACTCATCCGCCGATTCTTACACTGCCTTCACGGTTCTCCGTGCACTGGTCTGCACAGCCACACCCTCCACACATCCACACTGTCTGATGAGCGAGTTCGGTGCCAATGGCGTCGAGGCAAGTCTGTCGCGAGCGCCGCGTTTGACCCCAGCGACACCAGCGGTCTCTGCGTTGCGCCAACCATGCTCGACGACATGCGCAACGCAAGACATCTGCCGTGCCAACACCCGGTCGTTCTAGGCGACGGGCTAGTTTTGCCAGTCTTACTCGCCGGTGCACGCGTATCTGCACTTGCGCATCCGCGCTCGTGTGGGCCGCTACGCCGACACGCACCCGCTGACGAGTCGGATGCAGAAGCCCGACCCGAATCTCGCATCCGACCAGCAAGGCAAGCGCAGCGATCGTGCCGATCGAGGTGTTTGATGCCGGGCCCGCGTAGCGCGGGCTCGTTTGATACGTTCGCAAAACTTGCGGACTTAGGTGCCGTCCCGCCGTCGCGTTGATGAACCGGACCGCGGCAGGCATTGATCCAGTACACACGTATTTAGGGTTGTCCTCGATCGGGCTGAGCCAGTAGATCGCGCGTTCGCCCGCCCAGCATCGTTAGGTTCAAAGTATTTCGGCCAGCCGCCGCTGCGTTTCGTCACGTGCAGCGCTGATGGTTTCGAACTGCCCGGAAAGCAGCGTGTCAATCGCGCACCACACGCGCATCGCTCGCACAACGTTGCCATTCTTGACCTCGATTGCGGGGCGCATGGCTGGGCCGAGGCGATACACGAAGTTGGCCCGGTCGTTCTTTACCCACAGCGGATTGACCGCGGTGAGGTCGTCGACAACTTGGAAGCTGTCGATGTGATGCACCGACCGGAGCCTTCCACCGTAACGAAAGCCGACGTAATTCGGGGGTTGCACTGGCCAATGATGGCCCACGGGATGGAAATAGCAGCCGTCCTTCTCGACCACATCGATCCAAGTGCGCGAGCCGCCGTCGACCATGGGCGCCGAGCCCAGCGAGACGACGAACACTTTGTTGTCGGTTAAGCGTTCCATGGACACGAACTCCCGAAGATGGCGTGTGAAGTGGCGCAGCCACAGTTTTTGCTCGAGACTTCCGGTAATGCGCAATGCATGCGATGACATGCGCTGAAGGTCGGTCCAAGACAGGTGAAACAGACGAACGTCGCCCATGGCGCCGGGCAGGCGCCGGAGCGCGTAGTCGGCGTCCGCAGCGCTGATCGAGACGAGGCGCTTGTGCGCGGCGCCCCCAGCAATCAACCGCGGGTGATAGCGCTCCAACTGGACGGTATCGGGCACTTCCCAACCGCGTTTTGCTTCGAACACGACGTGAAACTCAAGGCCGGCTTGAATTTCGATGTCGGTGTAGCCTCGATCGTCGCCGTGCTTCTGGAGGGTGATCGCAAAGTCGTCGCTTGCCAAGCGCTGACCGAACACAGCATCCAGCACGATCTGGCGGAAGGCCGGGCATTGTTCCAAGAGCCAACCCATCGCAAAGCTCGCGCTGTTTTCGTCCGCGTGCGCAAGTCCGAAGACGCTTGTGGGCTGGGTGCCTCGAATCGTCAGAGCCATGGTCGGCGCTCAATTCCACCAAGTGAAAACAACTGCCAGCCGTTAGACACCATGGATGACCTCAACGAGGCGGAGCCTGGCGCAATCGTCACGCCGCCCCGTCCGCGAGGTGGCTGCGAAACGCTAGCCGACATCGCGTGAGCGTGGCGAGCTTCTGCCGTAGCTCGGATGCAACGTCGATCGTCAGCATGCTCAAGATGTACTCCTTGCCCGCGGGCTCGGTATCGATGCACCAGAAATCCTCTTACATCGGCCATTACATCACCCATAAGAAAGGCCTCGTTGCTATCATTTGAATAGCAACGAGGCCTTGCTGTACATGGTGCCGGAGAGATGAATCGAACACCCGACCTTCTCATTACGAATGAGCTGCTCTACCGACTGAGCTACACCGGCTAAGCCTATGATTATAGCGGATCGTGATAGCCGGTCAGCCGCTCGACCTCGTTTTTCGACCCCAACACCACAGCCACGCGTTCATGGAGCTTGCTCGGCTCCAGGTCCATGATGCGTTTGCGTCCGTTGGTCGAGGCGCCGCCGGCCTGCTCGACCAGCCAGCTCATCGGGTTGGCTTCGTACATCAGGCGCAGCTTGCCGGCCTTCTCGGGCTCGCGCTTGTCCCAGGGGTACATGAAGACGCCGCCGCGCATCAGGATGCGGTGCACGTCGGCCACCATGCTGGCGATCCAGCGCATGTTGAAGTCCTTGCCACGCGGGCCATCTTTCCCGGCCAGGCATTCGTCGATGTAGCGCTTCACCGGGGCGTCCCAGTGCCGCATGTTGCTCATGTTGATCGCGAATTCCTTGGTGTCGGCCGGGATCTGGATGTCCTCCTGCGTCAGCATGAAGGAACCCTGCTCGCGGTCGAGCGTGAACATCGCGACGCCGCTGCCCACGGTCAGCACCAGCGTGGTCTGCGGGCCGTAGATGCAGTAGCCGGCCGCCACCTGCCTGTTGCCCGCCTGCAGGAAGTCGCCTTCCTGCACGCCGGGCGTGTCGTCGGGCTTCTTGAGCACGCTGAAGATGGTGCCGATGCTCACGTTGACGTCGATGTTGCTGGAGCCGTCCAGGGGATCGAACAGCAGCAGGTATTCGCCCTGCGGGTAGCGGTTGGGCACCACGTAGATGCTGTCCATTTCCTCGCTGGCCATGGCCGCCAGGTGGCCGCCCCATTCGTTGGCCTCGATCAGCACCTCGTTGGCGATGATGTCGAGCTTCTTCTGGATCTCGCCCTGCACGTTCTCGCTCTCGGCGGTGCCGAGCACGCCGCCGAGCGCCCCCTTGTTGACCGCCTGGCTGATGCTCTTGCAGGCGCGCGCGACCACTTCGAGCAGCAGGCGCAGCTGGCCGGGGATCAGGCCGTCGGCGCGTTGCTGCTCGACCAGGTAGCGGGTGAGGGATATCTTCTGTTGGGCCATGTATTTGGGTCCTTGATGGGGTCAGTTGGACAGCGCGCGGGTCACGACCTCGTGCGTGTCCTTGCTCAGGTCGGGCCGGGCGGCGACGCGGGCGATGGCTTCGCGCGCGGCGCTGCGGTAGGGCTCGGCCAGCTTGCTCCAGCGGTCGAGCGCGCGCGCCAGGCGGGCCGCGACCTGCGGGTTGATGGCGTCGAGCTCGATCACGCGGTCGCTCCAGAACACGTAGCCGGCCGCGTCGGGGCGGTGCAGGGCACCCGGATTGCCGCTGCAGTAGCTGAAGATCACGCTGCGGGCGCGGTTCGGGTTCTTGATCGAGAAGTCCGGGTGCTTCATGAGTTGCTTGACCAGCGGCAGGATGTCGCCGCCGCGGTCGGGGGCGCCGGCCTGCAGCGAGAACCACTTGTCGATCACCAGCGCCTCGTCCTTGAAGATCTCGTGGAAGCGCGCCAGCGCCTGCGCCGCCAGCGCATGGCCCGACGACACCAGTGCGTTGAGCGCATTGAAGCGGTCGGTCATGTTGCCCGCGTCCTTGAAGCGCTGCAGCGTCTTGCCGGGCCACACGGTGTCGTCCGAGGCGCGCGCCGCGAGGCACAGGTGGGTGAGGGCGATGCCCGCCAGCGCGCGCCGGCCCGAGGAGACCGGGTCGGGCTGGTAGGCGCCGGTGTCGCGGTTCTGCTCGTAGGCCTGTTCCCAGTCGGCGAACAGCGCGGTCGCGAGCTGCGCCCGCATCGCCTCGCGCACCACATGGACGCGCTGCGGATCGACGACGTCGAGCTGCTCCGCGATGTAGGTTTCGGAAGGCAGGGTGAGCACCAGTTCCTTGAACGCGGCATCGAGCTGCGGATGGCGCAGCACGCTGCGCATCGCGTCGACGAAGGCGGCGTCGAGCGGCTGCTCGTGGGCCGCGGCCGGCTCGGCGATCGCGCGCACGGCGGCGCGCAGCGCCAGGCGCTGGCCGGCTTCCCAGCGGTTGAAGGGGTCCGGGTCGTTGGCCAGCAGGGTCAGCAGCTGGGCGTCGCTGTAGGCGTAGTCGAGGATCACCGGCGCGCTGAAGCCGCGCAGGATCGAAGGCACCGGCTCGGCGTCGATATCGACGAAGGTGAACTGCTCGCCGGCGCGCGTGAGCACCAGGGTGCGCGTGCCCTGCGTGGCCTCGGCCTCGCCTTCGAGCCGCAGAGGCAGCTCGCGGCCATCGGCGCCCAGCAGGCCGACGTTGACCGGGATCACGAACGGATCCTTGGCCGGCTGGCCCGGCGTGGGCGCGCAGCTCTGCACGATGCTCAGCGTGTAGCTGCGCGCCGCCGAGTCATAGACGCCATGGGCGGCGAGGCGCGGCGTGCCGGCCTGGCTGTACCAGCGCTTGAACTGCGGCAGCAGGCGCGCGAGCTCGGTCTCGGGGTTGGCATCGGCGATGGCCTGCGCGAAGTCGTCGCAGGTCACGGCCTGGCCGTCGTGGCGCTCGAAATACAGCGTGATGCCGCGCTCGAAGCCCTTGCGGCCGACCAGCGTCTGCATCATGCGCACCACCTCGGCACCCTTTTCGTAGATGGTGACGGTGTAGAAGTTGCTGATCTCGATGTAGCTGTCGGGCCGCACCGGGTGGGCCATCGGGCCCGCGTCCTCGGGGAACTGTGCGGTGCGCAGCACGCGCACGTCCTCGATGCGCTTGACCGCGCGTGCCGAGGCGTCGGCGCACAGGTCCTGGCTGAACTCCTGGTCGCGGAAGACCGTGAGGCCTTCCTTGAGCGAGAGCTGGAACCAGTCGCGGCAGGTCACGCGGTCGCCGCTCCAGTTGTGGAAGTACTCGTGGCCGACCACGCTTTCGATGTTGCCGTAGTCGGCGTCGGTGGCGGTGGCCTGGTTGGCCAGGACGTACTTCGTGTTGAAGATGTTCAGGCCCTTGTTCTCCATCGCGCCCATGTTGAAGTCGCTGGTGGCGACGATCATGAAGCGGTCGAGGTCCAGCGGCAGGCCGAAGCGGGCTTCGTCCCACAGCACCGAGTTGACGAGCGAATTCATCGCGTGCTCGGTCTTGTCGAGATCGCCGGCGCGCACGTACACCTGCAGCAGATGGTCGCGGCCGTTGCGCGCCTTGATGCGCTGCTCGCGCGCCACCAGCTTGCCGGCCACCAGCGCGAACAGGTAGCAGGGCTTGCGGAAGGGGTCGACCCACTTGGCGAAGTGGCGGCCCTCGGGCAGCTCGCCCTGCTCGACCAGGTTGCCGTTCGACAGCAGCACCGGGTAGGCGGCCTTGGCGGCGCGCAGCGTCACGGTGTAGCTCGACATCACGTCGGGCCGGTCGAGGAAGTAGGTGATGCGGCGGAAGCCTTCGGCCTCGCACTGCGTGAAGAAGGTGTCCTCGCTCACGAACAGGCCCATGAGCTTGGTGTTCTTGATCGGACAGCAGGTGGTGAAGATCTCGAGCTCGAAGGTGTCGGGCAGGTTGTCGATCACCAGCTGCTCGGCTTCCATGCGGAACGATGCGCCCTGGCCGTCGACCAGCACGCGCGCCAGGTTGAGCTCGTCGCCGTCGAGGCGCAGCGGCTCGGGCGCCACCTCGGGGTTGCGGCGCAGCCGCATGCGGTTGAGCACCCGCGTCTTGGCGGGGTCGAGATCGAAGGTCAGCTCGACCGTGTCGATCCAGTAGGCCGGAGCGCTGTAATCCTCGCGACGGATCGCGATCGGTTGGCCTTGGGCATCACGCAGCAGCATCGAGTGTCTCCAGGAAGTTTGAGTTATTCAGTTCGTCGTAGTCGCGCACGGCCGCGATGACATGCGGCCCCGCGAGTTCAGAGGCGCTGTGGGTGGTGCAGACCGCCACCGCGAGCATGCCGCCGCGACGCGCGGCCTCGATGCCGAAGGGCGCATCCTCGAAGACGATGCAGCGCGAGGGCTCGACGCCGATGCGGCGCGCGGCCTCGAGGAAGATCGCCGGCTGAGGCTTGCCGGGCAGCCCCTCGTCGCCGCCCACGATCGCCAGCGGCGCCGGGTCGGGCCGCAGGTTGGACATCGTGAAGGCGATGTTGTGCTTGTCGCCCGCGGTGCCGACCGCCACCTTCAGCCCGCGCGCGACCGCGGCGCGATTGAAGGCGCTGAAGCCCGGCACCTCGCGGAACTGGGCGCCGAAGAGCTCGCGGTAGATCGATTCCTTGCGGTGGGTGATCTCGGCGCTCTCGGCCTCGCTCACCTCGCGGCCCATGAGCTCGCAGGCGCATTCGAAGGCGGTGCGGCCGGTGGTCCGGCGCATGAAATGCGGGACGTCGATCTCGATCCCGTGGCGCACGCCGTACTCGACCCATGCCCTGGCGTGCCAGGGCATGGAGTCGACCATGGTGCCGTCCATGTCGAAGATCAGGGCTTGCACCTTGTGCAGAGTCCTCATTCGGAAACCCCCAAGTTGTCGATCGATCCGCGACGCAGAGCGCCGGCGCGGCCGAGGCCAGGAACACCGCGGAACCGGCTTTGCCGGGCCGCCGGTGTTGCCCCCGGCGAGGGGGTGTGCGGCCACACGAAGTGGGCAAGCCTGGGGGTGGGCTTCATCTACACGCCCTGTTTCAGCGAGGCTTCGATGAAGGCATCGAGGTCGCCGTCCAGCACCTTCTGCGTCGCCGAGATCTCGACGTTGGTGCGCAGGTCCTTGATGCGGCTGTTGTCCAGCACGTAGCTGCGGATCTGGTGGCCCCAGCCGACGTCGGTCTTGCTGTCTTCGAGCTTCTGCTGCTCTTCCTGGCGCTTGCGCATCTCGTGGTCGTACAGGCGCGAGCGCAGGCGCTTCCAGGCGACGTCGCGGTTGCTGTGCTGGCTGCGGCCGTCCTGGCACTGCACCACGATGCCGGTCGGGATGTGCGTGAGCCGCACCGCCGAGTCGGTCTTGTTGATGTGCTGGCCGCCGGCTCCGCTGGCGCGGAAGGTGTCGGTGCGCACGTCGGACGGGTTGATGTCGATCTCGATCGAATCATCGATTTCCGGGTAGACGAAGATGCTCGCGAAGCTGGTGTGGCGCCCGCCCGAGGAGTCGAAGGGCGACTTGCGCACCAGCCGGTGCACGCCGGTCTCGGTGCGCAGCAGGCCGAAGGCGTAGTCGCCCTCGACCTTGATGGTCGCGCCCTTGATGCCCGCGGTGTCGCCCGGCGTCTCGTCCTCGATCTGGGTCTTGAAGCCCTTGCGCTCCGCGTACTTCAGGTACTGGCGCAGCAGCATGCTGGCCCAGTCGCAGGCCTCGGTGCCGCCGGCGCCGGCCTGGATGTCGACGAAGGCGTTCAGCGGATCGGCCGGATTGTTGAACATCCGGCGGAATTCGAGCTGCTTGATGTCGGCTTCGAGCTTGGCGGCGTCATCGGCGATGGCCTGCAGGCCGTCCATGTCGCCGTCCTCCTTCGACATCTCGAAGAGTTCGGTGTTGTCGGACAGGCCGCTGGTGAGGCGGTCGAGCGTCACCACGACGTCGTCGAGCGACTTCTTTTCGCGGCCCAGTTCCTGGGCCTTCTTGGGGTCGTTCCAGACGTTGGGGTCTTCGAGCGACGCGTTGACCGTCCTCAGGCGTTCGGCTTTGGCATCGTAGTCAAAGATACCTCCGTAAATCGACCGTGCGGGCGCTCAGGTCCGCGAGAGTTGCGCCGATTTGGTTGATTTGCTCTGCATCCATGGGGTGTCCTGACGGTGTTCGGGGAAAACCGGGGATTTTCTCATGCCGGGCATGGCCCGGTTCCGGAGAGGGGGGAGGGGGCCCGGGGCGGCCTTCAGGACGAAAGAAAATCCTCGATCAGCCGGGCCACCGCGGCGGGCTGGTCGTGGTGCAGCATGTGGCCGGCACCCTCGACCCGCGCGATGCGCGCGTTGGGCACGCTTTTCAGGCGCTCGTGGTATTCGTCCAGCGTGTAGCGGCCCTTCCACCACTGGCCGAGGCTGTCGTCCGAGGCCTCGACCGCCAGCAGCGGCGCGGCAATGGCCGCATACAGCGCCAGCATCTCGTCGACCCGGAACAGGTTGGCGTTGATGATCTTGTGGGCCGGATCCCCCAGGATTTCCCAGCGTTCGCCGCCCTCGGCGTGCGGCCGGCCGGCCGACCAGTGGGCGGCCAGCCAGTCGGCCTTGTCTGGCGTCAGGCGCGGGTTGGTCTTCATGAGCCGGCGCGCCACGCCGTCGACGCCCGGATAGCTGGCCAGCGCCATTTCGCCGCGGTGCAGGCGCTTGAGCTCGTCGATCCACTTGCCGAAGCGTTCCGGCGCCTGCTCGGGCTTCAGCGCGGGCATGCCGAAGCCTTCGAGGTTGATCAGGCGGCGCACGCGCTGCGGCCGCACGCCGGCGTACTGCATGACCACGTTGCCGCCCATGCTGTGGCCGACCAGGTCGACCGGGGTGTCGCCGGCGTAGTGGTCCAGCAGCCAGTCGAGGTCGGCCAGGTAGTCGGGCATCCAGTAGTTGTCGACGCGGCCGCCCTCGGTGAGGCCGAAGCCGCGCCAGTCGGCCGCGACCACGAAGCGCTCCTCGGCCATCGCATCGACCACGAACTGCCAGGAGGCCGCGACGTCCATCCAGCCGTGCATCAGCACCAGCGGCGGCCGGGAGGCGGAGGGCTCGCCCCACAGGCGCACGTGGTAGCTGAGGTGGCGGACGGGGACGAACTCGCTGCGCGAGGCACGGAGGGCTTGGTACATCGCGTCCGATGATACGGACCCGGGCCGGGCCATGCAGTCGACTGCACGACACGACACGCCTTCGCCTCAGCGGGTAGCATTTCGCCCATGCAAAAAATCCAGCTTGGTCAGAGCGACCTCCACGTCACGCCGATCTGCCTCGGCACCATGACCTTCGGCGAGCAGGTCGACCAGGCCACCGCCCACGCCATCCTCGACCGTTCGCTCGAGCGCGGGGTCGACTTCATCGACACCGCCGAGATGTACGCGGTGCCGGCGCGCAAGGAGACCTTCGGCGCCACCGAAACCATCATCGGCCACTGGTTCGACAAGAATCCGGGCGCGCGCCAAAAGCTCGTGCTGGCGACCAAGGTCGCGGGCCCGTCGCGCGGCATGCCCTGGGTGCGCGAGGGCAGCGGCATGACGCCGGCCGACATCGCCGCTTCCTGCGAAGCCAGCCTGAAGCGGCTCAAGACCGACGTCATCGATCTCTACCAGATCCACTGGCCGGAGCGCCACGTGCCGGCCTTCGGCCAGATCTACTACGACCCGAAGCGGGAAAGCTCGACCACCCCGATCCACGACCAGCTCGAAGCGCTGGGCAAGCTGGTCAAGGCCGGCAAGGTGCGCGCGATCGGGCTGTCGAACGAGACGCCCTACGGCGTGCACGAGTTCGTGCGCCTGGCCGAGCAGCATGGCCTGCCGCGCGTGGCCACGGTGCAGAACGTGTATTGCCTGATCAGCCGTGCGCTCGAAAACGGCCTGGACGAAACCATGCACCGCCTGGGCGTCTCGCTGCTGGCCTATTCGCCGCTGGCCTTCGGCCTGCTGACCGGCAAGTACGACCAGAGCGGCACCGAGGGCCCGGAGGCGCCCAAGGGCGCGCGCATCTCGAGCTACGAGTCGGTGCGCAAGCAGCGCTGGGGCCGCCCGGATGCGCTGAAGGCGGCGCGCCGCTACAACGCGCTGGCCCGCGAGCACGGGCTCACGCCGGCGCAACTGGCGCTGGCCTTCTGCTACACCAAGTGGCAGGTGGCGAGCACCATCATCGGCGTGACCTCGGTCGCCCAGCTCGACGAGGATCTCGACGCCTGGGGCACCACGCTGTCGCCCGAGCTGCTGGCGGAGATCGACAAGATCCGCTGGGAGTTGCGCGACCCGGCTGCCTGAGACCTTGCGGGACAGAGGATGAAACACCCCCGAAGCGCCTGCGGCGCCCCGAGTCGCTGCCAGAGGCAGCGGCTCTTCGGGTCCGTCCAAGCCTGCGCAGGCAGGCTTGGAGCCGCGGACCTCAGCCCCTCAAGGGGGCGATACCAGCGGCCCGGCAAAGCCGGTTCCGCGGTATCCCTGGCATTCGGCTGCGCCGGTTTCATGCATCGCGGGTCACGCGTTCGGGTAGTGGACCACTGACTAGAAACCGTGGCCAAGAAGACCCACGTCTCCGAAACCCCCGCCACCCAGCTGCTGCGGGCGAACGGCATCGCCTTCACCGAGCATCCCTACGAGTACCTCGAGCACGGCGGCGCCCAGCACAGCGCCGAGGTGCTCGGGCTCGACCCTTTCACCGTGGTCAAGACGCTCGTGATGCAGGACCAGGACGCCAGGCCGCTGCTCGTGCTGATGCACGGCAACCGCACGGTGTCGACCAAGAACCTGGCGCGGCAGATCGGCGCCAAGTCGGTCGAGCCCTGCAAGCCCGAAGTCGCCAACCGGCACAGCGGCTACCTGGTCGGCGGCACCTCGCCCTTCGGCACGCGGCGCGCGATGCCGGTCTACATCGAGTCGACGATCCTCGAACTGCCGCGCATCGCGATCAACGGCGGGCGCCGCGGCTACCTCGTGGGCATCGATCCCCAGGTGTGCCTCGGCCTGCTCGGCGCCAAGCCGGTGCAGTGCGCGCTGGCAGAATAGCCGGTTGCCTCGACCGGAGGCGTCCGGAGACACCGTGAGTTCCTATTTCCCCTCGTTGATCGCGATCGTCCTGTCCTACCTGCTGGGATCGCTGTCCTTCGCCGTGATCGTCAGCAAGACGCTCGGCATGGCCGACCCGCGCAGCTATGGCAGCAAGAACCCGGGCGCCACCAACGTGCTGCGCTCGGGCAACAAGGGCGCCGCGCTCACGACGCTGCTGCTCGACGCGCTCAAGGGCTGGCTGCCGGTGTTCCTGATCCAGCAATTCGGGGCCGCCTGGGACATGGGCCCCGGCACCGCGGCGGTGGCCGGGCTGGCTGCTTTCCTCGGGCACCTCTACCCGGTGTTCTTCGGCTTCCAGGGCGGCAAGGGCGTGGCGACCGCGGCCGGTGCGCTGTTCGGCATCAGCCCGCTGCTGGGCCTGGCGACCGGCGCCACCTGGCTGATCATCGCGGTCTTCTTCCGCTACTCGTCGCTGGCCTCCATCGTGGCGGCGTTCTTCGCGCCGGCCTACTATCTGATCGGCGGCCAGATCGCCTGGCCACTCGATCTCGTGGTGCTGCTGGCGCTGGTGTCGATCAGCCTGTTGCTGGTCTGGCGTCATCGCGAGAACATCCGCCGGCTTGCCGCCGGCACCGAGTCCAGGCTCGGATCCAAAAAATAGGAAACAACCCATGGCCACCATCCAGCGCTTTCATGTCGGTCCCCGCCTCAGCGAGACCGCGGTCCACAACGGCACGATCTACCTCGCGGGCCAGGTGCCCGACGACCTGTCGCAGGACATCCGCGGCCAGACCGCGCAGGTCCTGGCGATGGTCGACCGCCTGCTGGCCGAGGCCGGCAGCGACAAGTCGCGCATCCTGATGACGCAGATCTTCCTCTCCGACATCACGGACATCGCCGCGATGAACGAGGTGTGGGACGCCTGGATCCCGGCCGGCAACACGCCGCCGCGCGCGACCGTGCAGGCCGCGATGGCCAAGCAGGGCTACAAGATAGAGATCGTCGTGACCGCAGCCGTAGCTTGAGACATTGCGGGACAGACCAAGAAACTGCGCAGCAGTTTTTGCTCTGTCCTCAACTGATCAGAAGCGCTTCTCAAGGACCATCTGGTCGGCGTCCCGGCGCATCGAGAAGCGGCTGATGAAGCTGTTGCCCAGCAGGATGTAGGGCATCGGCTGCTCCGAGACGATGGCTTCGACGTCGTAGACCTCGACGTCGCCGACCCGCACCGAGGCGAGCCGCAGGCGATAGCCCGGCGCGATGCCGTTGGCGGTGTTCATGCGCACCGGCTGGCCCTTGCTGAAATCGAGTCCGATGCGCTGCGCGTCGGCGGCCGACATCGCGATGGTGGTGGCACCGGTGTCGAGCATGAAGCTGACCGCGCGGCCATTGATCGCGCCCTGCGCCATGAAATGCCCGCCGCTGCTCACCGGCAGCACGATGCGGGTGCCGCCGCCCCCGGAGCCGCCGTTGCCGCCGATGCTCACCGGCGTGTCCATGCGCAGCGCGACGCGCTTGCCGCCGGCCTCGACCGTGGCTTGTTCGCCCTGCAGCGACACCAGTTTCACGCCCTGGAAGGCCTCGCCGACGGCCAGCGTCTTGGGCGCCCCGCCGTTCACGATCAGGATCGCGCGGCTGCCGATGGTGCCGGTCAGCGTCACCGACTGGGCGTGCGCGAAGGTGCAGCCTGCGGCGAGCAGCAGCGGAATGAGCGCCTTCATCGGGCGGGGGCTAGTCGCGGAAATTGTTGAAGGAGAGCGGCATGTCGGGCACGTCCTTCTTGATGAGTGCCATGGCCGCCTGCAGGTCGTCGCGCTTGGCGCCGGTGATGCGCACCGCGTCGCCCTGGATCGCGGCCTGCACCTTGAGCTTGCTGTCCTTGATCAGGCGCTGGATCTTCTTCGCGGTCTCGGACTCGATGCCGTTCTTGACCTTGATGACCTGCTTGACCTTGTCGCCGCCGATCTTCTGGACGTCGCCCTTGTCGAGGAAGCGCACGTCGACGCTGCGCTTGGTGAGCTTGCTGCGCAGGATTTCCTCCACCTGCACGAGCTGGAACTCGGCGTCGCCGATCATGGTGATTTCCTTGTCCTTGAGCTCGACCGCGGCGGCGGTGCCCTTGAAGTCGAAGCGCGTGCCGATTTCCTTGGCGGTGTTCTCGACCGCATTCTTGACCTCGGGCAAGTTGGGTTCACAAACGGTGTCGAAAGACGGCATGAAGGCTCCGGCAGCAACAAAAAAAGGAATGCGCCGCGCGCAGTGTCGCGCGGCGTGCGAATGAGACAATTCTCCCATGATCGTGGAGCACAACGTACCGCTGCAGCAGCACAACAGCTTTGGCATCGTCGCGCGCGCCCAGCACCTGGTGCGCATCACCGGCGAAGCCGACGTCGCGGCGCTGCTGGCCGACGCGCAATGGCGCGATGCGCCCAAGTTCGTCCTCGGCGGCGGCAGCAACATCGTGCTGACCGGCGACGTCAAGCCGCTGGTGCTCAAGGTGGAAATCAAGGGCTTGCGGCTGGTCGAGGAAAGCTCCAAGGCCTGGATCGTCGAGGCCGGCGCCGGCGAGGTCTGGCACGACACCGTGCGCTGGACGCTCGACCAGGGTTTTCCGGGCCTCGAGAACCTGGCGCTCATCCCCGGCACCGTGGGCGGTTCGCCGGTGCAGAACATCGGCGCCTACGGGGTCGAGTTGCAGGACCGCTTCGAGTCGCTCGATGCCATCGACCTGCAGACCGGCCGCGCCTTCACGCTCGATGCCGCCCAGTGCGCCTTCGGCTACCGCGATTCGGTGTTCAAGCACCTGGCCAGCGGCGACAACGATTTCGGGCTCGCGGGCAGGGCGCTGATCACGCGGGTGCGCTTTCGGCTGCCCAAGCCGTGGAAACCGGTGCTCGGCTACCTCGACCTCGAACGCAAGATGGACGAAACCGGCAATTTCACGCCGAGCGCGATGGACATCTTCGACTGGATCTGCGCCATCCGCCGCGCCAAGCTGCCCGACTGGCGCGTGCTGGGCAACGCCGGCAGCTTCTTCAAGAACCCGACCGTGACGCCGGAGCAGTGCGCCGACATCATTGCCCGCGACCCCAAGATCGTTCACTACCCGATGGCCGATGGCAGCATCAAGCTGGCGGCCGGCTGGCTGATCGATGCCTGCGGCTGGAAAGGCAAGTCGGTGGGCAATGCCGGCGTCTACGAGCGCCAGGCGCTGGTGCTCGTGAACCGGGGCGGCAAGGCCAACCCGGTCACGGGCGGTGAGGTGATGACGCTGGCCAAGGCGATCCAGACCAGCGTCTACGAGCGCTTCGGGATCCGGCTGGAGCCGGAACCCGTGGTCGTCTAGAGCCGTTCAGCTCTTGTCGTCGTTCTTCAATTGGGGCAGCGACGCGCCCTGGCTGGTCGACAGCAAACCCGTCTGCGTGTAGATCGCCAGCTTGTCGCGCGTGTCGATGATGTCGAGGTTGCGCATGGTCAGCTGGCCGATGCGGTCGAGCGGCGTGAATGCGCCTTCGACCTTTTCCATGCTCAGCCGCTCGGGCTTGTAGGTCAGGTTCGCCGAGGCGGTGTTCAGGATCGAGTAGTCGTTGCCGCGGCGCAGCTCGACCGTGACTTCGCCGGTGATCGCGCGCGCCACCCAGCGCTGCGCGGTCTCGCGCAGCATGATGGCCTGCGGGTCGAACCAGCGGCCTTGATAGAGCAGGCGGCCCAGGCGGCGGCCGCTTTCGCGGTACTGCTCAATCGTGTCCTCGTTGTGGATGCCGGTGATCAGGCGCTCGTAGGCGATGAACAGCAGCGCCAGGCCGGGCGCCTCGTAGATGCCGCGGCTCTTGGCCTCGATGATGCGGTTCTCGATCTGGTCGCTCATGCCCAGGCCGTGGCGGCCGCCGATGCGGTTGGCTTCGAGCAGCAGCTCGACCAGGCTCGGGTACTCGACGCCGTTGAGGGCGACCGGGCGACCGTCCTCGAAGCGCACGGTGACTTCTTCCCGCTTGACTTCGACTTCGTCCTTCCAGAAGGCGACGCCCATGATCGGCTGCACGATCTTCATGCCGCTGTTCAGGTGCTCGAGGTCCTTGGCCTCGTGCGTGGCGCCGAGCATGTTCGAGTCGGTCGAATAGGCCTTCTCGGTCGACATCTTGTAGGCGAAGCCGGCCTTCTGCATGAACTCCGACATCTCGGTGCGGCCGCCGAGTTCGTCGATGAAGGTCTGGTCCAGCCAGGGCTTGTAGATCTTCAGCGCCGGGTTGGTCAGCAGGCCGTAGCGGTAGAAGCGCTCGATGTCGTTGCCCTTGTAGGTGCTGCCGTCGCCCCAGATGTGGACATCGTCCTCCTTCATCGCCGAGACCAGCATGGTGCCGGTGACCGCGCGGCCGAGCGGCGTGGTGTTGAAGTAGGTCAGGCCGGCCGTGGTCACGTGGAAGGCGCCGGCCTGCAGCGCGGCCAGGCCTTCGGCGGCCAATTGCGTGCGACAGTCGATCAGGCGCGCTTTCTCGGCGCCGTAGAGCATCGCCTTGCGCGGGATCTCGTCGTAGTCGGGCTCGTCGGGCTGGCCCAGGTTGGCGGTGTAGGCATAGGGGACGGCGCCCTTGTTGCGCATCCAGTGCAGGGCCGCGCTGGTGTCGAGGCCGCCCGAGAAGGCGATGCCGACCTTCTGGCCGGCGGGAACGTTCTGGAGGATGGTGGAGGACATGCTCGGATTTCCGGTTCAGCCGAAGTGGCAGATGTAGCTGTAGGGCTCGCCGCTGACGCGGATCTGGAAGCTGGAGTTGCCGGGCACGCTGAATTTCTCACCCGCGCCTGAGCCCACCCATTCGCTGCTGCCCGCGAGCAGGTACTCGCAGCGGCCGCCCGCGCCTTCCATGATCTCCGGCGCGCCGGTGTTGAAGGTCAGGGTCGACGGCAGGATCACGCCCACCGACTTCTTGCTGCCGTCGGCCAGCGTCAGGTTGTGGCTCACGCATTTGCCGTCGAAATACACATTGGCCTTGGTCGAGACCGTGGCGCTCTGGAGGGATTCGGTAGTGCTCATGGGTAGGAGGGGCTGGCGCGGGTGGCGCTCGGCAGGTTGCGGCGCGCCTTGGCAGGCGCGCTCGTGCCTCAAGTTGCAAAGCCCGTGATTTTAGGCTCGCCGGCCGGCCGCCGGCTCGATACCGCGATCAGCGCCAGCGGCCGCCGCCCCAGCCGCGCGAATAGCCGAAGCCCAGCGAGATGCCGATCGGCGGGTAGGCGTAGGCCGGCGCGGGGTAGTAGGCCGGCGCCGGGTAGTACGGGTACACGGGGGCGGGCTGCACATACACCGGGGCCGGGGCATAGACCTGCGCCGACGGGGCGTAGACCGGCGGCGGGGGCGCGCCGCGGCCCGACACCACGATGCCCGGTTCGGGCACCACGTTGCTCCAATCCGGCTGCTGCTGCTGCTGCTGCTGCTGCTGCTGCTGCAGTTGCTCCTGCGGGGCATAGGCGGGATTCGCCGCCAGTTGAGACTGCGGTGCCACCGGCGAAGGGGTCGCGATGCCGTAGGCGCCGGCGTCGACCCAGATGCTGGCGCCGGGCGGGGTGTTGACGCGCGTGTTGTATTGGCGGCCCGCGTACTCGTAGGTCACGTTGTAGCGGATGCTGCCGTTCGATTCGGTGACCGGCGAGGTCGAGATCACCCGCGCCTGCACCTGTTCGGCCTGGGCCAGTGTGGCGAATCCGGCCAGGGCGGCCAGCAGGGTCAGGGCGGATACGGTGCGAATGTTTCTTGTGGTCATGTCAAATCTCCTGGAATCCCCGGGCGGGGGCGCTTCGCGCAAGTTCGTTGGAGGCCCATCGGCGCCCGGGGTTCAATGATTTACAAAGCGTGGCCATTCCACTCGTTGGCGTCGAACCCGGTCGTAACGTCCCGGCCGGCCCCCCAGTTGACCACCGGGCGCTTGATCAGGCTCGGGTTGGCGAGCAGGACGGCGCGGGCCGAAGCCGCATCGACCACCGACTCCCGGGTGGCGTCGTCGAGCCGCCGCCAGGTGGTGCCGCGGCGGTTGACCAGGGCTTCCCAGCCCGGTGTGGCGAGCCAGCGGTCGAGTTCGGTCTCGGGCACGCCGTCCTTCTTGAAATCGTGGAAGCTGTAGGCGACGTTGTGGTCGGCCAGCCAGGCGCGGGCGCGTTTGACGGTGTCGCAGTTGGGGATGCCGTAAAGGGTTGTCATCTGGCGATGATGCCCGCGGCCCCGGTCGGCGACAATTCCGGGCTCCATGAAAACCCTAGAAGACTGGCTGGCACACGCCGAGCACCTGCATCCCAAGAACATCGAACTCGGGCTCGACCGGGTCCGCACGGTCGCCGTGCGCCTGGGCCTGGCCTTCGACTGCCCGGTCATCACGGTGGCCGGCACCAACGGCAAGGGCTCGACCTGCGCGATGCTCGAGTCGATCCTCACGCACGCGGGCTACCGCACGGCGGTGTTCACGTCGCCCCACCTGGTGCGCTTCGAGGAGCGGCTGCGGCTGTCCGGCGAGGCGGTCGACGGCGCCGTGCTGGCGCCGTTCTTCGAGCAGGTGGAGCAGGGCCGCGGCGACATCGCGCTGACCTACTTCGAATTCACCACGCTGGCGATCCTGCTGTGCATGGCTGCAGCTAGGCCCGACGCTGCGATCCTCGAGGTCGGCCTGGGCGGGCGGCTGGATGCGGTCAACATCGTCGATGCCGACTGCGCCGTCATCACCAGCATCGACCTCGACCACATGGACTTCCTGGGCCCCGACCGCGAGAGCATCGGTTTCGAGAAGGCCGGCGTGATGCGCGCCGGCCGGCCCGCGATCGTCAGCGACCCGGTGCCGCCGCAGAGCGTGGTCGACCATGCCGAAGCGATCGGCGCCGATCTCTGGCGCGTCGGCCGCGACTTCAACGTGATGGGCGATCAGCAGCAATGGGGCTGGAGCGGACGCGGCCGGCGCTACAGCGGGCTGGCCTACCCGGCCCTGCGCGGCGCCAACCAGCTGGTCAACGCAGCCGGGGTGCTGGCGGCGCTCGAATCGCTGCGCCAGCGGCTGCCGACCACGGCCCAGGCGGTGCGCAACGGACTCGCGATGGTCGAGCTGCCCGGGCGTTTCCAGATCGTGCCGGGCGAGCCGGCGCTGGTGCTCGACGTCGCTCACAACCCGCATGCGGTGGCCGCGCTGGCCGAAAACCTCGACGCGATGGGCTTCTATCCGACCACGCACGCCGTCTTCGGCGTGATGGCGGACAAGGACGTGGGGCCGATGTTCGCGCGCATCGGGCCGATGATCGACCGCTGGTACTTCACCGACCTGCCGACCGCGCGCGCCGCCAGGGCCGACGACCTGATCCTGCGCTGGCAGGCGCAGAACAAGCGCAGCGACGTCTCGGCCAGCGTCCACGGCGCGCCCATGGAGGCGCTCCAGGCGGCCATCGATCGCGCGGACCCCGCTGATAGAATCGTCGTCTTCGGATCGTTCTTCACCGTGGGTGGTGTGCTCGAGCACGGAACACCCCGTCTGGGAGCCAGGCACCTGTCTCCCGGCTCCTGAAACAGCCTGATTTCCGGCGCCTTCTTCCCGTTTCAACCGCACGCTGCACCCATCAGGAAAACGAATTTCATGGCGTTCTTCAAGTTCCGCACACGCGGTCCTCAGGGCAACGAAGGGCGAAGCGCCGTCGCCGCCGCGCCGGCGGAGAGCATCGAAGCGATGCGGCGCCGCGCGCGGCATCGGCTGCTTGGCGCCGCCGTCCTGGTGCTGGTCGGCGTGATCGGGTTCCCGCTCCTGTTCGACACCCAGCCGCGCCCGATCTCGGTCGACATTCCGATCGAGATCCCTGACCGCACCAAGGCCAAGCCGTTGGCCCTGCCGACGCCCCCGGCGCCGGCCGCCGCCAGCACCGACAAGCCGGTCGCCGCTGCGCCCGCATCTTCGGGCGGCGGCATGATCACCGAGACCGCCGACGGCACCGAAATCCCGCCGGGCAAGCTGGCATCGGCCGCGCCGGTCGCCGAGACCCGCTCCGACCCTGTGCCCGACAAGCCGGCGCCCAAGGCCGAGGCCAAGCCCGAACCCAAGCCGAAGGCCGAAGCCAAGACCGAGCCCAAGCCCAAGCCCGAACCCAAGCCTGAACCCAAGCTCGCCACGCCGAAGCCGGAGTCGGCCGACGACGCGGCCCGCGCCCGCGCGCTGCTCGAAGGCAAGCCCACCGCCGTGGCGGCCGCCGCCGCCAAGCCCGACGACGACAACGGCCGCTTCGTGGTCCAGGTCGGTGCGTTCGCGGACGCGGACAAGGCCCGGGAAGTGCGCCAGAAACTTGAAAAAGCCGGGCTCAAGACCTACACCTCCGTGGCGAAGACGGCCGATGGCGAGCGCACGCGTGTGCGTGTCGGCCCCTTCAGCTCGCGGGCCGAGGCCGACCGGGCCGCCGGCAAGGTCAAGGGCTTGTCTTTGTCGGCCGCCGTCCTCAGCTTGTAGGCTCGCTGACCGACGTGGCCACGCTCGACTGGATTGCCGTCGCGCTGCTCGTGGTGTCGATGCTGCTGGGCCTGGTGCGCGGGCTGGTGTTCGAGGTCATCTCGCTGGCGGGCTGGGTGGTGGCATTCGTGGCCGCGCAGTGGCTGGCGGAGGACGTCGGCCGCTGGCTGCCCATCGGCGACCCCGAGGCGAGCTGGCGCTATGCGGCCGGTTTCGTGCTGGTGTTCGTGGGCGTGGCCTTCGGCGTCGGCTTGCTGGCGGCGCTGACGCGCAAGCTGGTCGCGGCGATCGGGCTGCGGCCGGTGGACCGGATCCTCGGCGGCATGTTCGGCGTGGCGCGCGGCGCGCTGGCGCTGCTCGCGGTCGCGGTGGTTGTTCATTTGCTGGCGTTGAGCGACAGTGCCTGGTGGCACGAATCGCACAGCGCCATTGTTCTCGATGCGGCATTGCAGGGCCTGAAACCCGCGCTGCCTGAAAAGTTGGCAAGCTACCTGCCCTGAGAGGATCGCTTCATGTGTGGAATCGTCGGCGTTGTCAGCAACGCTCCCGTCAATCAACTGCTCTACGACGCACTGCTGCTGCTGCAGCACCGCGGCCAGGATGCCGCCGGCATCGTCACGCTGCTGGAGCGCAAGTTCTTCATGCACAAGGCCAAGGGCATGGTGCGCGATGTCTTCCGCACCCGCAACATGCGCGGCCTGCCCGGCAACGTCGGCCTCGGCCAGGTGCGCTACCCGACCGCCGGCAACGCCTACAGCGAGGAAGAGGCGCAGCCCTTCTACGTCAACGCGCCCTTCGGCATCGTGCTGGTGCACAACGGCAACCTCACGAACGCGCATGCGCTCAGGGCCGAGCTGTTCTCCACCGACCACCGCCACACCAACACCGAGAGCGACTCCGAAGTGCTGCTCAACGTGCTGGCGCATGAGCTCGACCGCGCCACCCGCGGCGGCATGCTCAATTCGGCCACCGTGTTCGAGGCGGTGCGCAGCATGCAGCGGCGCCTGCGCGGCTCGTATGCGGTGGTGGCGCTGATCGCCGGCCACGGCTTGCTGGCCTTCCGCGACCCGTACGGCATCCGTCCGCTCGCGATGGGCCGCAACGCCGACGGCACCGTGATGGTGGCCAGTGAATCGGTCGCGCTCGAAGGCTCGGGCCATGTGTTCGAACGCAACATCGCGCCCGGCGAGGCGGTCTTCATCGACCTGCAGGGCCAGGTGCATGCCGAGCAGTGCGCCGACGCGCCGTCGCTCAACCCGTGCATCTTCGAGTTCGTCTACCTGGCGCGGCCCGACTCGGTGCTCGACGGCATCTCGGTCTATCAGGCGCGGCTGAACCTCGGCGAGACGCTGGCCAAGCGGGTGGTCTCGACCGTGCCGCCGAACGAGATCGACGTCATCATCCCGATTCCCGAATCGAGCCGGCCGAGCGCGACGCAATTGGCGCACCTGCTGGGCATCCCGTACCGCGAAGGCTTCGTGAAGAACCGCTACGTCGGCCGCACCTTCATCATGCCGGGGCAGGGCGTGCGCAAGAAGTCGGTGCGCCAGAAGCTCAACGTGATCGCCAGCGAGTTCAAGGGCCGCAACGTGCTCCTGGTCGACGACTCGATCGTGCGCGGCACCACCAGCCGCGAGATCGTCCAGATGGCGCGCGACGCCGGCGCCCGCAAGGTGTATCTCGCGAGCGCGGCACCGCCGGTTCGCTACCCGAACGTCTACGGCATCGACATGCCGACCAAGGACGAACTGGTGGCGCACGACCGCACGGTCGAGCAGATCCGCGAAGTCATCGGCTGCGATGCGCTGATCTACCAGGACGTCGACGCGATGAAGCGCGCCATCGGCTCGCTGAACCCCAAGCTCGACGGCTTCGATGCCTCGTGCTTCGACGGCGTGTATGTCACCGGCGACATCGACACCGAGGCCATCACGCGCATGAACGGCAGCCGTCCGCGCATCGAGGAAACGGAGGAAGACTCCTCCCGCCTCGCGCTGCCCAACCTCAGCTGAAAGCGACCGTGACCGACCGATCCCTGCCCCCCGGCCTGCACCGCGACACGCTCGCGGTGCGCACCGCGCTCGAGCGCAGCCAGTACGGCGAGAACTCCGAGGCGCTGTTCCTCACCAGCAGCTTCGTGCAGCCCGATGCCGAGACTTCGGCGCGTCGTTTTGCCGGCACCGAGGAAGGCTTCACCTACACCCGCACCTCGAACCCGACCGTGGCCAGCTTCGAGCACCGCCTGGCTGCGCTCGAAGGCACCGAAGCCGCGATCGGCGCATCGAGCGGCATGGGCGCGATCCTCATGATGTGCATGGGGTTGCTCAAGGCAGGCGACCACGTGGTCTGCTCGCGCTCGGTGTTCGGTTCGACCTTGAACCTGATCGGCCGCGAGTTCGGCAAGTTCGGCGTCGAGACCACCTTCGTCTCGCAGACGGACGTCGCCGAATGGAAGGCCGCGATCCGCCCGAGCACCAAGCTGCTGTTCGCCGAAACGCCGACCAACCCTCTGACCGATGTCTGCGACATCCGCGCGCTGGCCGATCTCGCGCACGGCGCGGGAGCGTTGCTGGCGGTCGACAACTGCTTCTGCTCGCCGGCGCTGCAGCGACCGGTCGAGCTCGGCGCCGACCTGGTCATTCATTCGGGCACCAAGTACCTCGAAGGGCAGGGCCGCGTGCTGGCCGGGGCGATCTGCGGCTCGGCCAAACTGGTCAACGAAGTGTTCGCCCCGGTGGTGCGCACTGCGGGCATGGCGCTGTCGCCCTTCAACGCCTGGGTGGTGCTCAAGGGCCTCGAGACGCTGGGCATCCGCATGCAGGCGCACTGCGCCGGCGCGCTGGCGCTGGCGCAGTGGCTCGAAACGCAGCCGGGCGTGGCGCGCGTCTACTATCCCGGACTGGCTTCGCATCCGCAGCATGAGCTGGCCATGCGCCAGCAGTCGGGGCAGGGCGGGGCGGTGGTGTCGTTCGACGTCCGGGCCGACGGCCCCGAGGCCGCGCGCGCCAATGCCTTCCACGTGATCGACAGCACCCGTGTGCTGAGCATCACGGCCAACCTCGGCGACACCAAGACCACCATCACCCATCCGGCCACGACCTCGCACGGGCGCCTGTCCGAAGCGCAGCGGCAGGCGGCCGGCATCGGTCAGGGCCTGATCCGCGTGGCGGTCGGGCTGGATCACATCGACGACATCAAGGCCGACCTCCTGCGAGGTCTAGCCGGCCTGAGTACCCCTGCATGACACAGAAGACCCGCACCCGATTCGCACCGTCCCCGACCGGCTTCATCCACCTCGGCAACATCCGCTCGGCCCTCTATCCATGGGCCTTCGCACGCTCCACGGGCGGCGACTTCATCCTGCGCATCGAGGACACCGACGTCGAACGTTCGACGCAGGCCGCCGTCGACGTGATCCTCGAAGGCATGGCATGGCTGGGCCTCGACCATGACGAGGGCCCGTACTACCAGATGCAGCGCATGGACCGCTACAAGGCGGTGCTGGCCGAGATGCAGGCCGCGAACCTCGTCTACCCGTGCTACATGAGCATGGCCGAGCTCGACGCGCTGCGCGAGAAGCAGATGGCCGCGAAGGAAAAGCCGCGCTACGACGGCACCTGGCGACCCGAGCCCGGCAAGACACTGCCGCCGGTGCCCGAAGGCGTGCAGCCGGTGCTGCGCTTTCGCAACCCGCAGGGCAGCGCGGTTGCGTGGGACGACAAGGTCAAGGGCCGCATCGAGATCGGCAACGACGAGCTCGACGACCTCGTGATCGCGCGGCCCGATGGCACGCCGACCTACAACTTCTGCGTCGTGGTCGACGACATCGACATGGCGATCACGCACGTGATCCGTGGCGACGACCACGTCAACAACACGCCGCGCCAGATCAACATCTTCCGCGCCCTCGGCAAGGAGCCGCCGGTGTATGCGCACCTGCCCACCGTGCTCAACGAGCAGGGCGAGAAGATGAGCAAGCGCAACGGCGCCAAGCCCGTGACGCAGTTCCGCGACGAAGGCTTCCTGCCCGAGGCGATGGTGAACTACCTCGCACGGCTGGGCTGGAGCCATGGTGACGACGAGATCTTCTCGCGCGCGCAGTTCGTCGAGTGGTTCAACCTCGACCACCTGGGCCGCAGCGCGGCGCAGTTCGACGAGACCAAGCTGCGCTGGGTCAATGCGCAGCACCTGAAGGCGATGGCCGACGATGCGCTGGCGCCGCTGGTCGCTGCGCAGTTGCAGACGCGCGGCATCGTGGCCGACGAGCGCCTGCCCGCGATCTGCGGCCTCTTCAAGGACCGCTGCGACACCACCGTCGCGCTGGCGGGATGGGCTGCTGCGTTCTATGCCGATGTGAAGGCGAGCGATGCCGATCGCGCGCAGCATATTTCTGATGCGGTGCGCCCGGCAATCGCCGAACTTGCGGATAAACTATCGGCCGTCGCCTGGGACAAGGCAGCAATCGCATCGGCCATCAAGGAAGTGCTGGTTGCGCAAGGTCTCAAGATGCCGGCATTAGCCATGCCGGTGCGAGTGCTCGTGATGGGCACGCCGCAGACGCCTTCTCTCGATTCGGTCCTCGCGCTTTTTTCTCGCGAAACTATTTTGAAGAGATTGAAAGAGGCCTGATTTTCAGGCTATAATTTGAGGCTCGACACCCAGGGGGGTATAGCTCAGCTGGGAGAGCGCTTGCATGGCATGCAAGAGGTCAGCGGTTCGATCCCGCTTACCTCCACCAACATGGTGTCGAGTAGAAGATTTTTGAAGTTGGTTTTGAAGTAACAAGCGCTGATCGCAGCGCGGTTCCTAAGGTTTTGACCCTATCGTCTAGAGGCCTAGGACACCACCCTTTCACGGTGGCTACCGGGGTTCGAATCCCCGTAGGGTCGCCAGTTTCACTGCAAGGTGAAACCGGCACAAGTCGCAGCACTTGGCTCCTTTTGGAGTGAACGTTGTCTACCAGGAGTGGTAGTTCAGTTGGTTAGAATACCGGCCTGTCACGCCGGGGGTCGCGGGTTCGAGTCCCGTCCACTCCGCCAGATAAAGCAACGGGTTACGTGAGAAATCACGTAGCCCGTTTGTCTTTTGGCTTCCTTCGTGTGCATTCGGGGATGGACGCTAGCCTTTGTTCGCGGTATACCCCGGCACCCCGACCAGATTAACCGTGCGCGATGGCACACGAGCCGCGCCCTCAGCCGATTTCTCAGCCCACTTCCGCTGAGCTTCCAGGAAATCGTCTTCTGTCATTGCGTGCATCAATGCCGCGGCCGCCACCTCCCTTGACGTTGGAATCGCACCGTTTTCAACCAGCAGAAGCACGTGCTCCTTGCCCCCTCTGACGATGGTGGCCATCAACGGGGTCAGGCCCGACGAGTTCGGACGGTTCTTGTCGAAGGTCGCGTTGGCCAAGAGTTCACGAAGGCGGTCCATGCTGCCTTCCAAGATGGAGAGCTCCTGCTTGACTTCAGCAGCTGAGTCGCGAACTGTTCTGTTCATTGGGAGCCTCGTTCAAAGGTCCGGCCTTGTGAAGGCAGCATCCGGCGATGCCGCGCGGGGAGCTAGCCGACGAACTCGGCCGCGCCGCTGACGGCGAACGCTGGCCGTGCGTCAGCCGCCTTGGCGCTCGCGACACGCGGCGCGATGGCCAGGTCGCTTTTGCACATGGCGCGGTCCCACGCCATGATGAAGTCGATGGAGAGGGGCTTCTCGGCTTCAGTCTGAAATGCGCTGTATCCGTCGACAACAGTGACTTCCTGATTCGCGAACGAAATCTCCGACGCATCCTCCAGCACCAGAATCCCGGCCCCGCCCATACCACCTTGAAGGCTGAAGCTCTGAACGAGCAGGCCGTCGACAACGACCTTCTCGGCGGTTGCAAGGGCTGTGAACAAGCTGACTCCGAATTTGGACATGTGGATTCCAGTGCATCGTCGACGGTCGGCGCTTGCGGCGGGTCAAGGCGCCGTTTCGAGTAGCACCAATGGGTACATCGCAGCATACAGATTGAAACATCTGACAGCAACATTTGCGAGCCGGCGTTACAAGTTTCTGGCGTCGGACTTGGTAGGTTCAGCCGCGCAAGCGCGGCTGGCACCGGCTAAGACGATGGCCATTGCGCTGAGAATTTATACCTTTTAAAGAAACACTAAGGTATAAACGCTGCGAGCCTGTTCGCTGTGATTTATACCTTGACAATATTTGCTAAGGGATAATATCCGTCTATGGCCAGCTTCCACAATGACGCATTGCAGGTGTTGTATTCCTCTGTCGTCGAGCGAGCCAGCACGCAATCACAGATTCCGCTGCACTCTCCGGGGTCCGCGGCGCGAAAGACTGTCGATGGAAAGACGTACGTCTACTGGCGGATGTACCTGGCATCGGGCAAACACAAGGAAGTCTCGTTAGGCCGCGCAGGAGAGCCAGGGACTGACGTCGCGCTCGAAGCGAAGCGGCTCGAGAGCGCTGAGATGCGCGAACGCGCGACCGACGTCCAGCTCCTGCGCAAGGCAGGCTTTGCCGCTGCCGACAACTCGTCAGCGCTCACCCTCGCAACGCTCTTCAACGCTGGCATCTTCAGCCACGGTGGAGTGCTCGTCGGCTCCCATGCGTTTGGCGCGGTCCTGAACAGCCTGGGCGTTCGGCTGGCGGCGAACGACGCGACCGAGGACATCGACATCGGGAGCGCTGGGGAAATCTCGGTCGCCATTCCAGAGGACCGCAGCTTTCTCGACATCCTGCGAGAGAGCAGCTTGCCCTTCTTCGAGGTGCCGGAACCGGACCCGCGCAAGCCCTCGACCTCGTTCAAGGCCCGCGGTCAACCAATCAAGGTTGACCTGCTCGTGCCGGGCACCGAAGCGTATGAGACGAGAGCTTTGCCCCAGATACAGGCACACGCGACCGGACTCCCGTACTTCAGGTATCTGGTCGCAAACGCTACGCATGGTTTTATCCTCGGCAAAGAACATGTGGTTCCGGTGATGCTGCCGGACCCTGCAAGGTTTGCCCTTCACAAACTCATCGTCAGCACGCTTCAAGACCCGTCGCGCGCGCTCAAGTCAGACAAGGACCGCCGACAGGCCATGGTGCTGATTGACGCGTTGATGGAGAAGTTTCCAGCCTGGCTGACAGAAGCCTCTGAAGACCTGGAGGCGAGTGCTCGCCCTCGGATAGCCCTGGCCGCCCAGGCCAGAAATCTTGTCCCGGGGATGTCTGAGCGTACGCGGGACTTCCTGGTCGAATTGGCTGACCGCTGAGCTCACAGCCGCGATGCATGGATTGCCTCCGGCGAACCTGAGACACCTCGGCGGCTAGGCCGCACTTCGCGAGCTCATCACGATAGCGAGGAGAGACCGTCTTCTTGCGGTTGATCTTGGTCCTCCCAGGTCGCAGTGCGTCAACACATCAGAGGCAGGACAACCCGTTGGTGCCGTGCAGGGCCCGATTCGCCTGCTCAATCACGATGACTCAATCGTGACAGACGCACCTCATATCTCGCAATTCTCTATGTGTCCATCGCGTGCTTTTTGAAGGCCAACTTAGATTGCAGAATGACCACGCAACGAGTAGCCCGCACATTGATGAAGCCTGCGAACACTTCTGGAGAATGCCCGCATGTCCTTGCTTTCCGTCAGCCACACGAACTCCAGAGCCGCCGCGTCCACCGTGGCGACGTATCGTGATGCGCACTACTGTATCGAGCCGGTGATCGCTTCTCCGGTGGTCCTGCGTATCGGCGAGCGGTCATCGGGGCTGGCCTCGCTGTACAGCCAGATGAATGTGGGCAGCTGCGGATTCGTCACCGCCTGCAATCCTTTGGGGTTGGTCCTTCGAGATGCGGCTAATGTCGTAGCCACCACCGCGTTGTGCCTTGACGTGCAGACGATGGGCCTCGCGCTCCTGCCTGGCGTTGGCCGAGACGGTGACCCGGTCAGCGGCTGGCCAGGCGAGGAGAGCATTGCAGTCTTCGGCATCAGTCGCGACGCAACATGCGAACTGGGGCAACGCTACCAGCAGCACGCCATCGTGTGGGCAGATGCAGATGCTGTGCCCGAGCTGGTTTTTCTGCGATAGCCCCTGTTGCCCGTCAACGCGCCCACTCGTCGGCGTGTTGAATCTCGCGTTTCAGCTATTTGCGGACGACCGCGGCGCCATTGGGCCCTGCGCACCCCGCGCGGTAGACACCATTGACGCAAGTGAGCTTGGGCGGCGCGGGCTTTCTGGCCACGACGGCGCCGTTCGGGCCGGCGCACCCCGCGCGATAGACGCCCTTGACGCACGCGGCCGCCGAAGCGTCCAGGGGCATCAAGGTCATCATTCCCAAGGCTGCCGTTGCCGCCAGCAAGGATCCATTTTTCAAAGCTTTCTCCGGTGGTACACGCGCGCCACTGAGGGTCAGGTCGTCGAAGCTTCTGTGCCGCCAGGCGAGCTGCGACTGCGGCTCGATGCTCCAGCGCGCGTCGAGCCCGCGTCCTGAATGGCGGTTATTTGGGGAACATCAGCTGCGCCTGGAGTCGCAGCGCCCAGCGGGGTGCGTTGTCGGGTCGCTCGACGTTGTAGTAGGCAGAGGCCTGCAGGTTCACCGGCAGCTTGCCAAAGCGGACAATCTTGCCGACGCCTCCGCCCATGGGCACCGTCCACTTCTGACCTCCGGCCGCCTCCCAGTTCGCGGTGATGAGCGGCGACGAGGTCAGGTAGACGCCTCCCGGAAAGTTGTAGTTCAGGAACGGCTGCAAGGTCAGCTGGTTGATCTTCGGGTCGGTCGATGAGCTGCTGACCGACCAGATGTTGTTGATCAACGCGCCATAGACCCAGGGACTGCCCTTCTCGAGCCGAAGCACGACCGCGGTCGGCCCAAGGCCCCAGCGGTCGTTGCCGAGCCGGTCGTTGGTGTGCGTGGGCAGCTGCGCCACGGCGCCGACGCCCCAGATCCAGCTGCCCGAGTTCTTCGGTGACAGGAAGCCGTTGACCTGGATGTCGCCGAGACCGAAGGTGGAGCCTTCGAAAGGCGTGGAGGCCGGCTGCCAGATCAGCGGCATGATGGTCCGCGAGATCAGGTTCCAGTCCTCGTTGAGGCTGAAGGGCACGACCGGCTGGATGTTGAGCACGTTCTGTGTGCGCTCCTCCGGCCCGGTATCGAAGTTGGTGTTGAGCTGAAAGGGCACGCTGATCATGCTGGCCAGCGGGTTCTGCGCCGCCTTGGCGAGTTCCTCGTTGCTCTGTTGCGCGTGGGCAGACGCCGACAGGAGGCCCGCCACCATGACACCGACGGCCCGGTGGTTCTTGGTTCGAGATCGAGACATGTCTTTTTCCTTTTATCGTGATGCGGCACGCAGGGCGGCGAATCGGCGCGCGAACGCCTCCGACCATTTGTTGAAGGCGTCCTGCGCATAGCTCCAGCTCGTGAAGGAGCTGACGTAACCGTTCATCCATGCGACCGCCGCGGTCGTCGCACCCTTGTTCAGGTCGGCGGCGTACTTGAGTCCAATCTCGGTGTCCGCGCATTCGCCGACCACCTTGCCGGTGGCGCCGTCTCTGAACTGTGCCTCCAGCCCGGTCTGGCCCATGTAGGGGGTCGAACCCACGGGCCGGCCGGTCGCCGCGCCCGCGCCCATCTCGGCGACGAAGCCGTAGGGCACCGCCGTGCCGGCCAGGCTGGCCACGGTGTTGGTCGGAATCAGGGAGGTCAGCGCAAACTTCAGGCGCAACACGCCCGGGCCAGGCGCATCGACGACTTGGACGCCCGGCTTGAGGTTCTGGACCAAGGCCGCATGAAAGTAGTCGAGCAGCGCCTTCAGGTCCGTCGGATCCACTGGACGCTGCTCCGCACCGGGCTCGAGGTAGACCTGGATGCGCTCGATCATGACCTTGTCGTAGCTGCCCCACCGGACGTCCGGTTGCAGCCAGCACAGGAAGCCCTCTCCGCCGGGCGTGGGCTTCAACCGGCCGGGCTCCGTGAGAAATCCGACTTTGCTGACTTTGGCCTCGGCGTTGTTGGACGCCACGATCCCGGTGCTGCTCGAGCCGGGTGTGGAACAGCCGGCAAGGAATGCGCCAGAAGCCATTGCGACAATGGCGAGATAAGGACGAGCTCGACTTCCCACTTTGACCCCTCTACAGTTTGGGGCCGAGCATATGGGCAAACAGGCGCGCGCGCGCCTGCCCTAAAGGGCAGTAGACGCCGGCCTGGAAAGCGCACACAGTGCACGGACCAGCAAAAAAATGGGCGAGCCGATCTCCACCTCCAATTCGCTGTCGTCGATGACGACGCGAGCATCCGTCGCCCGCTCGGGAGACTGAAGCGGCGCTGCTCCTTCTCGCGAGACCTGTCTTCGAACTTTCTCGACAAGCCAGTTCAACTCAAAATCCTTCCACCCTGTACCGGAGTTCCAATCCATGAAAGTGCGTCTTTTCTCGCGGTTCGCCGCATTCGCAATGGCTCTCTTGCTCACCGCTTGCGCCGCACCGGGCTCGCAGCAGGCATCGATGACGATCCGCCAGGGCAAGATCGAGCAGATCATGCCGACCGAGATCCCGACCTCCCACCATACCGGCGTGGGTGCAGTGCTCGGCGGACTGGCCGGCGTCGGGATCGGCAGCCTGATCGGTGGTGGCACCGGCCGCGACGTTGCGATGGTGGTGGGCGCGATCGGCGGCAGCGTGGCGGGCAGCCACATTGCGGAACGCTACAGCAAGCCGCTCGAAGGCCAGCAGATCTTCGTTCGCACCGACAGTGGTGTGCTGGTCGAGGTGACGCAGCCGGTGATGCCCGGACTGCGAGTAGGTCAGCGGGTCTTCATCCAGGGCAATGGCGAGGCCGCTCGCGTCCAGCCCCAATGAGCTGAGTGACAGTACAGGCCACAGGTCCGCGTACCGACCTGTTGGCCCCATCAGAATCCTGGCATCGCGAACGCTGGTTTCTTCGAAACGGGACTCAGAGCGCCCAATGCCGAGCGCCCGGCCGGACCGGCCGCAATGCCGCGGATTCTTTTCGCAATTTGAGTCACAGTCAGAGGAGTCAGCATGTCCTTACGCATTCGTTCCGCAACAGCCATGGTTTATTGCCTCGTCGCCAGTGGCTGCGCCAACTATCAGCCTCCGGCGCCGATCATCGGAGGCTTCATGTCTCCGCTCGTGTCGCGCACCAGTTGCATCGACGCCGTCTCCCGCGAGTACAAGGTGCCAAAGGCAAGCGTGACGCCGACCAGCGACGCGAGCACCATGAGGGAAGGCTTCTACGTCGTCACCCTCAGCATCGGAGCCGGACAACCGGCGATCAACTGCACCGTCAACGAGAACGGCGTCGTCTCCGACGTGATTCGCGCACGTTGAAGCGCGTCCCGCGGAACAAGCCTTCGTCGGCCTGCCTGTCTTTCGATAGGCCCCTTGGAATCGTGGTTCGACAAGACATGGAAGCCGGGTGAATTCGAACTCGTGAACTGATCCATGTCCGTTCCGGTGCGGCAGCACCGGGACGTGTCGATGAGCTTGTGCTCCGTCATGAATCCCGTCTTCGCCGCCGGCAACGCCATGGTCATGCCGCGCTTCGGCATCCTCTCAATTCACGTCATTCCACCCAGGCGAGAATCGGGCTTGGTCACCGAATGGAGTTTTCATGAGTTGGGTCACCATTGTTTGGGCCATGGTCGGGTCCGCGTGCCTCATGCTGGCTGCGGTGCATTTGCCGGTGTGGGTGAAGGATCGGGCAGCCTGGCCGAGTTTGCTCTTTCCGGTCTTGGCGGTGGCGACCGCTGCGCTTGCCTTCTGCGAACTCGTCATGATGAAAGCGCAGGCGCCAGAAGAGTATGCGCTTGCGAATCGCGCGGGACAGGTGGCGGTCTGGCTCGCAACCGTGTCGCAGGTCGGCTTCGTGCGCAGCTATCTCAAAAGCGGTCGCGCCTGGTTGGGGTGGACAGTCGTCGTCCTGCGGACCTTCACCTTGTTGCCCAACTTCCTGAGCGGGCAGTCACTGAACTTCAAAGAGATCTCGGGGCTGCGCGCCATTCCGTTCCTGGGCGAGAACGTCTCGATCGCCATCGGGACGCCCAATCCGTGGATGCTGGTCGGCCAGTTGGCGATGGGCCTGCTCGCGATTTTTGTCCTGGATGCCAGCCTTTCGGCCTGGCGCCGCGGCGACAGGGCCGCAGCGCTCACCATCGGCGGCACGGCCTGCTTCTTCGCCCTGGGTGGTGTGGCGCAGGCGGTGCTGGTGTTCTGGGGCTTCGTCGAGGCGCCGATCACGGTCAGCTTGTTCTCATTGGGCATTGTGTTCGCGATGGCCTACGAACTGAGTCGCAACGTGCATCGCGCGGCGAGTCTGCTGCACGAGTTGCGCGAAGGCGAGGAGCGCATGACGCTCGCCATGCAGGCCGCGAACCTGGGCCTCTGGACGCGTGATACTGCGTGCGGCACCTTCTGGGCGAGCCTGAGGACCCGGCAGCTGTTCGACTTTTCGCCGAACGAGCCGATGGATCTGGAGTCGTTGCTATCGAAGGTGCATGCCGACGACCGCCGCATGGTTCGCCTGGCGTTCTCCGAGGCGGGAGGGGACAGGATTGGCCACTTTCAGACGGAGTTTCGCGTCTTTGTTTCCGATGGCAGCATGCGGTGGATCTCGGCGCAAGGACAATTCGAGTTCGAACGCCAGCGCGCTGTCCGCAGTCGGGGCGCCTGCAGCGACATCACCGCCCGCAAGGAAGCCGAGCAGGAAATGTTGCGCCTGCGGCATGAGATCGCTCACGCAGGCCGCTTGTCCGTGATGGGTCAGTTGGCGGCCGCTCTGGCCCATGAGATCAACCAGCCGCTGGGCGCCATCCTGCGCAATGCCGAAGCCGCAGTACTCATGCTGCAATCCGGTCAGGCGGACCTTGAGGAGATCCGCGCGATTGTCGACGACATCCTCGCCGATGACCAGCGAGCGGGTGCCGTGATCGATCGCATGCGCGCGATGCTGCGGCGCCACGAGGTCGAGGTCGTGCCGCTGAACGTCCAAGACCTTCTGGAGAATGTCACGGCGTTGGTCCGTCCCGACGCCGCAGCGCGCCGCATTCGCGTGCATTTGCACGTTGCGCACCCTCTGCCGCCGGTCCTTGGCGATCGCATCCATCTGCAGCAGGTGCTGCTCAACCTGATTTCCAACGGCATGGACGCCATCGACGAAGCCGCACACAAGGTGCGCACCATTGTGGTCACCGCGATGCATCGCGGCGCCGAGACGGTCGAGATCGCCGTCAACGACAACGGGTCGGGTATTCCCAAGGAGCGGATCGAGAAGATCTTCGGGTCGTTCTTCACCACCAAGCCGACCGGGATGGGCATGGGCCTGTCGATCTCGCGCACACTGGTCGAGGCACACGGAGGGCGGCTGTGGGCCGAGAGCGTGGAGGGTGGCGGCGCCAGCCTGCGCTTTACGCTACCGGTCTCACCGGCCGGCCGGCCAGCGATGGCTGCGCCTGCGCCTGGGCGATCTGCGGAGCAAGCGCGATACACAGCATGATGCCCCGTTCGGCGAGAAGCCCTCTCCAAGGGCAGGCTCCGAATCGCTACTTGGAGGCAACGATCCCCGGGGGCTTCCAGGTGCCTGCACCGGCCGGCAGGATCGAAGGCGGCGATTCCTTGGGCCAGTACAGGCGCATCACCAGGTAGACGGTGTCGTTCGGCGCAGGCAGCCAGTTGGCTTCGAGCGCCTTGCCGGGCGAGTCCTTCTGGATGTAGAGCGTGAGCGAGCCGTCGGCGTTCTTCTTCATCGCCGACACCATCGGCGAGTTGATGAGGTAGCGGTTGATGGGATTCTTGATCAGAAGCTGGCTCTTGCCGTCGTACATCGTCACCGACCAGAAGGCGTTGACAGGCGGCAGCTGCCCGGCGGGGAAGGTGATCGTGTAGTTGTGCTTGCTGGCGTCGATGGTCTCGCCGGTCGCCGTCACGCGGGTGAAGGGATACGTCGCTTCAGCGGGGTCGTTGCCGTAGACGCCGGACTTGGCCGCGGCAGCGCGCATCAGCCAGTCGCCCTTGTAGAAGGCACGATCGCCAAAGAACGAACCGACGCTCCAGCCATTGATGTTCTTCACCCCGCTGGCCGCGAACTTGTCGACCTTTTCGTCGCCTTCCTTCATGGCCAGCAGAACGGCGGCCTTGTGTTCGAGCGAAAGATCCTTGAACTCGAAGGTCTTGCCCGGCCCGATGCCGATGCGCGAGAGCCTGGCCCGCAGGTCCTTGTCTTCCGGGGTGGGCGGCACGTACTGCAGCGCGGCGTCCAGGTACTCGAAGTAGTTCTGCTTGATCCCGGCCGTCGTGGCTGGTACGAAATTGACAGCAGGGGCGGCCGGCGGCGCTGGCTGCTTCAGAAACGCGGAAAGCGGCTGCGCCTTGTAGCCCGCCTGCACCTTCTCGACGTTCGAGATGTCCTTGGGGTTGAAGAGCTGGGTGCGGAAGAGGGAGAGCGAGAACGGGGTCGTCGAGGTGAAGACCTTCTTGATGCCCGGGGGCGTCTCGCCCTTCCAGTCCGGGCCGACCACCATGTAGTGGCCTGGCGCGCTGCCGGTGGCGCGGCTGCCGATGTAGCCGTAGTTGTAGGTATTGCCGTCGATGAGCTGCACGGCGTAGTAGCGCCGCTTCTCCACGGCGGGGACCGAAATCACCATCGGCTCTGCGCGCAGGTCCAGCCAGAGCACGGAATAGGGCGTGTCGCTGTTCGGCGTGACGACCGCCGTGTCCTGGTAGGTGGCGACGTGGTGCTGGTTGTTGATCTTGTTGAAGGGCGCCTTGAACTGGCTGGACTTCGAGTCCACGGCGAACTCATACATCACTGCATAGTTCATCACGAGCGGAAGACCGTAGACGAAGGCCTCTTCCGCGATCGCCTTGGTCTCCGCAATGCCGGGCGCGGCCACGCCTTTGGCGGCGCCGGCCTTCTCCCCTTGGCTGATCGGATCAACCTTGCTGGCGCAGCCAACCGTCAGGCTGACCGCTCCGGCGAGCACCATCCATTTCACCAGTTCCGCTTTCATGTTTGCCTTTTTTCCTTGCAGGTCGTGATCCGTGCACCCATGCAGCGGCCCGCGCGATGATGACACCGGCCCCAACGGGTTGGCAACTGCCCTAAAGGGCAGTGTCGATGCACTTTGAGCCCGAGGCCACCGCGTTCAGGCCTTGCGCGCCGATGGCGAAGACCATTGAGACGGGGGCACGATCTTCTCCGCTCTCGGATCGCCGACGTAGTGGGGGGACATGATCTGGACGCCGGCTTCGTTGAACACATCGAGCGCGTTGGCGTGCAACATGTGCAGCACTTCCGCCCGCGTGCGAGGTCTTTCCGGAACGGCTTGGCAGACGAGGCGGTATTCAATATAGAAGTCTGAAAGCGCGGTCTGGAATACCTTGGGCTTCGGCATGTCCAGGATGCCCTCCGTGCGTCCGGCGGCTTCGATCAGCATGGCCTCGACCTGCCGCCACGGGGTGTCGTAGCCGATGGTCAAGACGGTGTCGAGAATGAAGCCCTGGCCTTGCGCGGCGCGCGAATAGTTCTTGGTGACGGATCCCATGATGAGGGAATTGGGGAGGCTGATTTCCTCGCCCAGGCCGGTCCGGATCTTGGTCGTGAAGGTGCTCAGTTCAGTGACGGTGCCTTCCTGATCCTGGATGCGGACATAGTCCCCGATTCGAATCGTGCGCGAATACATCAAGATCAGGCCGCTCGCACCCTGCCCGACAAGGCTCGAGCCGCCGAGGGTCAGCATCAGGCCCACCAGCACGGTGATCCCTTTGAAAGCCTCGCTTTGTGATCCCGGCAGGTAGGGGTAGGCCATCGCGATCGCGAACAACCAGACCGAAACGCTGAAGATTCGCCGGGACGGGGCGGCCGAATCGCGATCGAGCCAGCCGATGGCGCCCGAGCCACGCTCGACGCGGTCGAAGATCGGCCGGACCGCGCCGATCACACCGCGCGCAAGCAGCAAGATGACCGCGGCGATCGCCAGATCGGGCAGCGCCCCCAGCACGCCGTTGCCGATATGCCGGAAGACGCCGACCAGGAAATCGCCCAGTTCTTCTCCCCAAGGGCGGGTGTAGGAAAACCGGGTCAGCACGAAGACCAGCCATTCGTAGACCAGGAGGGCGGCCGCCGACCAGGCAACAACGTTCACCAGGCTTCGCGCAATGGCACGCATGCGCGAGCTGTGGACCAGCGGCGCGCCCGCGACGTGCATGCCAGCGGCCTTGGATTCAAACAGATCGGCGGTGCGCACGAATGTCGCGCGCCGAACGCGCCAGCCGATCCAGATGGCCAGCACCGCGATCAGCGTCGCCAGTGCGCTTTCGGCTGCGCCGCGCAGCAGCATGCTGCGATCCCGCGACTCTCTGGTTGCATCGATGGCACGTCGCAGCGCCTGCTGCGTCGATTCCGTGATCGCCTCGAGCGTCTGCGCGCCGGTGGTGTCGACGTCCCCAGGCGTGAGAATCAGCGCGAACTCGCCATCGATCGATACGATGTTGCCCTGGGGCACCTTTTCGACGCTGACCGCGCCGGCACCTCCCTTGTCGAGCATCTCTGCGATGGCGCGTTCGAAACGCCTGGCGCGGTCCGCCGGCGTCACGCCAAGGAACGAATCGCGCAGCACGGCCACCTTGCGATTCAGTACCGTGACCTCGGCTGCGTCCGGCGAGGCGGCCACAGGCGACGCGATGGGGAGGCCGGCTTGTGCGGCGGCCATCAGCATGACCAGAACGAGGGCCTGCAATGATCGCCATCCCAAGGAAAAGCTCAGGGAGCTGCGCATGGCGATGCGCTTCATCGTTCAGTCGTTCCTCAGTAGGGCGCCGGCACGACGGTGTAGTACACACCATTGGCGCCGTAGTACGGCCGGAACCAGGTGCTGCCGACCTGGTAGTAGTTGATGCCGGCCTGATTCACGATCACCGCGTCGGGCGGCATCGTCGCGTAGTTCACGCCCATCGAATACACCGGCCGCGCCGCATTGGCGATCGCGGCGCCGGCCGCCAGGCCGACGACCGCACCCGCTGCGACCGCGCCGGCGCAGTTGTAGCAGCCCGCGTGGTAGTACGGTACCGCCATCGGAGCGTGGTAGGGCGCATAGCCCGCGTAGCCGTAGGCCGGCGGGCGGTAGGTGCTGAAGCCTCCGGCGGTCGTGTGCACGGCGCCGTAGCCTGGCACGCCGGCAGAGTGCCCGCCGTACATGTTGGTGTGGCTGACCGCGCCGTCCCAGCTTCGCGAGGTGGAGCCGCCCCAGCGATTGTCGTGCGTGGCGCCGCCGAAGCCGCCGAAGGAATGGCCGCCGAAGCGGTTGGCGCTGGCCCAGGCGGCCGCCGTCTGGTGAAAACTCGCCGCCATGAGCGCCGCCAGCACGAGAGGAAGAACCTTGGTGTTTGTCATTGTGCGTTCTTCCTGCTCTTGGTCTTGGCGGTCTTGGCGGTCTTGGGCGGGTTCGGAGCCGCGAAGGCGATCTTCTTCGCGTTCGCCGCGTTCAGTGCCGCGAAAGCCTCCGCCGCGATCACGGGGTCGAGCTTCCAGTTCGACAGCTCCACCTGGTGGCGCAGCTGCAACGGGTCGCCGCGGAACACCGCGCGCATCTTGCGCGGCAGCTTGTCGTCGGCGCCGATCCAGATCTGCATGAACATCTGGTCGCTGGCGATGGCCACCATCTCGGTGGACGTGCCGCCGACGGTCTTCGACGGGCCTATGTAGAAGGCCTTGACGAGGCCGTCGGTGAGCGCCTTGAAAGGGTCGCTGCCGACGACGTCGGCGAAGGGGAAGTAGATCGCGGCGTTCTCGAAGGCCTGTTTGAGCATGGCATCGATGGTGGGCGGTGCCGGCGCCACGGCGACCAGGTTCTCGGCCGGCGCGAAGGCAGTGATGGTCTTGCCGTCGTAGAAGAACTCCGAGGCGGGCCCGTCCCCGAGAGTGACCACGCGCAGCCTGTCGGGGCGCTGCAGCAACACCTCGGAGGTGGTTCCGTAGGCCAGCGCGGGGCCGACGCTGCTCGGGCTCTCGTAGGTGGCGACCGCCGTGAACGACATCGAATGGGGGGCCGTCAGGGCACCGCCCATCGCGCGCAGCAGGTCGATGGCCTTGGCTTCGAGTTCAGGCTGGGTCGACTTGGCTGCCGACTTGGCTGCCGACCTGGCGGGCTTGGCGGGTGGCGGCTGCTGTGCATTGGCATCCGCCATCAGCGACAGGCCCAGCGCGACCAGCAATGTGCAGGCGCAGCGTTGGAGTTGGATCATTGCTGACTTCCTTTATCGATATTGACGGACCGCAGGCCCGGATCGCGGGTGCATGGATCTGCTCATGGCTGGATGCGGCTTGCGCCGTGCGGCTCGTTTCAGTGCACAGGATAGTGAAAAAGGCGTTCGCACACACCTGCCCTTTCGGGCAGTAGCCGGCGAGTCACCCGCCCATGTGTCAGTCCGGGACGAGCTATGCTTGCCCGTTTTCAGCGGTATGGATTCGATGAAATTCGCCGCAGCATGAACGTGACCGAACCCACCGTCTACATTGTCGACGACGACGTGTCGTTTCTTACCGCCACGTCCCGACTGCTGCTCGTCAGTGGTTTCACCGTGAAGGCTTTCCTGTCCGCCAGTGAGTTTCTCGCGCAGTGCAGCAACGACGCACGGGGTTGCGTGGTGGCGGATTTGCAGATGCCCGGATTGAACGGGCTCGATCTGCAATCGGCGCTCGCGCAGACACGCAACCCGCTGCCGCTCCTCTTTCTTACCGGACAGGGCGACATTGCTTCGACCGTGCGGGCGATGCGCGGCGGCGCGGAGGACTTTCTGGAAAAACGAGCCCCCAAGGAGGAACTGCTCGACGCCGTACGGCGGGCCCTGGCGCGGGACGGGCATGAGCGCGAGGCGAGGGCTCGCCAACGTGAGCTGGAGGAGCGCTTCAGCGCGCTGTCGGTGCGGGAGTTCGAGGTACTCTCCCACGTCCTGCGGGGCCGGCTCAACAAGCAGATTGCCGGCGATCTGGGAATCAACGAACGCACCGTGAAACTGCACCGCACGGCGATCATGATGAAACTGGGGGTAGGGTCCGTCGCGGCGCTCACGCGGCTGTCGCAGGAGGCGGGTGTCTTGACGGCGGCCGCGCCCACCTTCCCTAAGGGGAAGTAGACAGCGGGCTCGGGGGCGCCCAAAGTGCGCGTTGACCTCCGATGAGCACCATCACCCCCATCTATGTCGCCCTCGTCGATGACGACGAGAGCCTTTGCCGATCTCTTGGCAGGCTGCTGCGCGCGTCGGGGATGCAGCCGATCTCCTATGGCTCGGCAGAAGCGTTCCTCGCGGACACGAAGCAGCCCCGGTTCGACTGCCTGGTGTTCGATGTCCAGCTCGGGGGGATGTCGGGCATCGAGCTGGCCCAGCGCCTGGTCGCGGAAGGCGGACACGCGCCCTTCATTTTCATCACCGCGCACGACGACCCGGAAACGTGTGCCGCGGCGCAAGCCGTCGGCTGTGCGGCCTACTTTCGCAAGATCGATACCGGTGCCGATGTTCTCGAGGCCATCCGCCGAGCAGCGGCCGGCTGACGCGCCGTTCAAGCTTGGCCTCAGTCACGATGAAGCCGGCCGAACCCAGTCACCTTCTCCATCACCGAACACATGGATTCTCGTTTTCATTTTCGCGGCCTGACTGCCGCACTCGCACTCGCCATGGGCGTGCTGGCGCCGACGCTGTCTGCTGCACAACAGTCGCGGGCCGACCCCGCCGCCGACAACTGGCGGTACAGCCTCTCGGTGTACGGCTATCTGCCAAGCCTGAGCGGCTCGACAAGCGCACCGGCGGGCACGGGTGGCGCGTCCATCAACGTCAGCGCCGACAAGATCATCGACAAGCTGAAGTTCACGTTCATGGGTTCGTTGGACGCGCACAACGGGCGATGGGGCTTCTTCACCGATCTCATCTATCTCGACCTCGGCGGCAGCAAGACCCGCAGCCGCTACTTCACGATCGGGGACGTCGGGCTCCCGGCGGGCACCACGGCAGATCTCGGCTTGAATCTCGAGGGTTCGATCTGGACATCGGCGGGCGAGTACCGCGTGGTGTCCGATCCGGCGTTGACGCTGGACCTGCTCGCCGGCGCCCGCATGTTCCGCCTGCGGCAAACCTTGAGCTGGAACATCGCCGGCGACCTCGGGCCGGTCGCGACCGCCGCGCGTTTGGGCAGCGTCGAGCACAGCGAAACCCTGTGGGACGGCATCGTCGGCGTCAAGGGGCGGTATGCCCTTGGCGAATCCGGGAAGTGGTCGCTTCCGTTCTACGTCGATGTCGGCACCGGCGAGTCCCGCCTGACCTGGCAGGCGGCCGGCGGCATCAGCTACGCGTACGCCTGGGGTGAACTCAGCGCCATGTGGCGCTATCTCGCCTACGACATGAAATCGGGCAAGGCCGTCAAGGACCTCAATTTCAGCGGGCCGCTGCTCGGCGCGACCTTTCGTTGGTGAGCGACCGCGGGCATGGCGGCATGGATGGGATTCCACGTCGTGTACTGCCCGAAAGGGAAGGTGCGCAAGATCGCCTTTGCCAATACGCTTTGAGCAGGAGAAGGTCGCCTCCGTACGAAGTCGACAGACTCGGCTGCGGCCTTTTCAAAGTTGGTAACCGCTGCAGCATCCTCGGCCATTCAACCATCTGGACACCGACATGCCACCCACAATTCCATCGGAAGCTGCGGTTGCACCTGAACCGTTGCCTGTTCCCGTGTCGTCGGCGACAAAGGTCGCCAAGCACGCCGCCAAGACGCAGCGCCAGGACATGACGCGACTCGTGCTCGGTCTCCTGAAGCCCTACCACGGCTGGCTGGTGATCGTGTTCGCCGCCATGATGGTCGAGATCGTCATGAGCCTGGCGGCCCCCTGGCCCCTCAAAC